>NZ_BAAHXV010000025.1:0-73192 GCF_054657895.1 Desulfatiferula olefinivorans
ACTTCTTTCTGCTTAAGAACCGAGACGCTTTATCTTCGCTGCGTCCAGGCATTCACTCTCGCCGAAAGACTTGAGGGTTTTACACTCACTCCGGGTTGATGTCAACGAAAATTATTCAACCCAAGCCTTTTTTTTCGTTGCGGGAAATAAATCATTCCAAATGTCCGCCCGGAGGTTACACATGGAATTGATTGACGGTCAATTCCCCGAAAGTACGATCTTGTGATACCGCTTCTTCCCGGCACGAAGGAGCAGTTCGCCCTTATCAAAATCAACCGACGAGATCATGTAATCGGTTGACGGAATTCTCTGGCCGTTCATGTATGCGCCGCCCTGTTCAATAAGCTTGCGCGCGGCGCCTCCGGACTGCGCCAGCCCCACAGTGAACACAAGTTTGAACGCCGGGACACCCTGGTCCAGCTCGTCCTTATTAATAAAGGACGTCGGAACATTCTCATCGGACCCCTCGCCCCCGTCACGGGGAATGGTACTTGACGGCAAAAGATCGGCAGGAATAATCCGTCGGCCAAACATGCTTCGCGCTGCGTTGAACGCTTCTTCGGCCGCGGTCTGACCGTGGGCAAGCAACGTCGCCTCAAAGGCGAGAACGGCTTTGGCGTGATTCATGTCCGCGTCCTTGAGTCCTTTCACCCCATTGATCTCGTCCATGGGCAAAAAGGTAAACAGGCACAGAAAGCGGGCCACATCGTTATCATCGGTATTCACCCAGAACTGATAATAATCGTAGGGCGACGTTCGTTCAGGATCAAGCCATACGGCTCCTCCCGCGGTTTTCCCCATTTTGGCCCCGCTGCTGGTGGTGATCAGGGGGAAGGTAATACCGAACGCGGTTTTCCTGTGAATTTTACGGGTGAGCTCAATTCCCGCGACAATGTTGCCCCACTGATCGCTGCCTCCCATTTGAAGAAGACATTCATGGCTGCCGGCCAACTTCATGAAGTCGTAAGCCTGAAGCAGCATGTAATTAAACTCAATGAAACTCAGCCCTTCTTCCGACTCAATCCTCATCCTGTAACTCTCGGCCTTGATCATCCGATTGACGCTGAAATGACGCCCGATGTCCCGAAGAAACTCAATGTAACCCAAACCGGTCAGCCAGTCGGCATTATCGACCATTTCGGCACGACCATCGGTGAAGTCTATGAAATGAGACAACTGGCGCTTGATGCCCTTTTTATTGTGCTCTACATCTTCATGGGTGATCAGTTTACGCATTTCGGTTTTGCCGCTGGGGTCCCCGATCAGACCCGTGCCGCCGCCCACCAGGGCGATGGGCCGATGACCGCTCCGTTGCATATGGGCAAGCGACATGATGGGCAACAGGTGGCCCACGTGAAGGCTGTCCGCCGTGGGGTCAAAGCCGATGTAGCATGAGGTTTGGCCTGAAGCCAGATAATCCCGCAGCTCGTCGTCATGGGTTTTGTTTTCGATGAAGCCCCGTTCGGTCAGAATATCCAGTACGTTCATAATTACCTTTCTTTATTTGTTGGCGTACCCGACAGCGCGGGTCTCGCGGATCACAATAACTTTAATTTGTCCGGGAAAGGTCAGCGTCTCTTCGATCTTCTTGGCAATATCCCGGCTCAGCATCACTGCGTCTTCGTCTTTGACCACGTCGCCTTCGACAATGACGCGTAATTCTCGGCCTGCCTGGATGGCATATGAGTTCTCGACACCATCATAGGCGTTGGCAATGGCCTCGAGTTCTTCAAGACGCTTGACGTAGTTTTCGAGAAGCTCCTTTCGGGCTCCCGGCCGGGCACCGGACAGGGAGTCGGCCGCCTGAACCAGCTGATCGTAAACCGATGACGGCGGTACATCTTCGTGGTGGGCGGCGATCCCTTGAACCACCTTGGCCGATTCACCGTATTTTTTGGCAAGGTTAGCCCCGATGATGGCGTGGGGGCCTTCAACTTCGTGATCCACCGCTTTCCCGATATCGTGGAGCAGACCCATGCGCTTGGCAAGCTTGACATTGAGTCCGAGTTCCGCCGCCATGATCCCACACAGAAACCCCACTTCAACCGAATGCTGCAATACGTTCTGGGCATAGCTGGTCCTGAACTTCAGCCGTCCCAGCGTCATGATCAATTCCGGATCAATTCCATGGACGCCAAGATCAAAGGCCGCCTGATCGCCGGCTTCCTTGATGGTCTGGTCCACTTCCTTTTCCACGGCCCGAACCACCTCTTCAATGCGGGCCGGATGAATGCGACCGTCAGCAATCAGTTTCTGGAGCGAAATCCGGGCGACCTCACGCCGAACGGGATTGAACCCTGACAAGATCACGGCCTCAGGGGTGTCATCGATGATCAGGTCGATGCCTGTTTCGGCTTCGAGGGCGCGAATGTTCCTGCCTTCACGGCCGATGATGCGCCCTTTCATTTCATCGTTGGGCAGCGGTACAACCGATACGGTGCGCTCAGCCACAAAATCCCCCGCATACCGCTGAATGGCCGTGGCGATGATTTTTTTGGATTCCTTGTCGGCCGTTTCCTTGGCTTCGGACGTGATGCGCTTGATCATCTTTGCGCCTTCATGCCGGGCCTCGTTTTCCATGGCTTTGAGGAGAAGGTCCTTGGCTTCATCGGTGGTCATCCCGGATATCCGTTCGAGCTGGGTTTTCTGTTCCTGAATCAATTCATCGTATGTATTTTTGTCCCGATCGATTTTTTCGGACTCGATCAGCAATTCCTTTTCTTTTTCGTTGAGTTCTTTTTCCCGTTTTTCAAACAGGTCATGTTTTCGATCCAGTTTTTCAATTTTCTGGTTCAGGCGCTTGTCGAGCTTTTTCAATTCGTTCCGCGTTTCGTTGGTCTCCGCATCAAAGGCGCTTTTCATTTTGAAAAGTCTGTCTTTGGCTTCCACACTGGCTTCCTTGAGCAGGGTATCCGCCCTGCGCCGGGCATCCTCAATAATCTTGGACGCTTCTTCTTCGGCGGCTCTGGACCTCTGAAGAATGGAGCGACGTTTGATAACGTATGCAATCAGGAAGCCTGCGATAAAGGCACTAATTCCTGCAACAATGGTAATTCCGTTCATTCTTGTCTCCTGTTTATATACTCTGGTTCGGAGAAAACTCCCCCCGTGTGTTAGACGTTCAATCAGTCCATATCCAATGGTCCTTTATAAAATGAAGGCCCGAAAAACAAACATTCAGGAACCGTCATCGATAAAAGCAATCGTCTTATAAGGTGATCAATAAAAGGAAAAACGAAGAATAAAGCAGAAGGAAGAAATTAATCCCCGCCCAAGTGCCGTGTTGCAAGGTCTTTGAACCGAAGGTTCAAGGTGGGCGCCATGTGACTCCTTCAGGCTTTTCTGATCATGCAGAACATGCACACCAGAGTCAGAGGAGGCTCCCAATTTATTAGCATTGGGTCAAAGAAAAAAAACAATCACGAACACGGCAGGGATTAATTTCCATTTTTTTTAGCCGTTACACAGGAACACTTTGAAAATACAACCAATAAAATCTATTTTAAAGTCCTTTCAATCGTGCTGACGATTTTTGAAGAACGTTCTTGAACGGTATGCAGCAATACCTCGTGCTTATCTTTCAAGTCGATGTATTCATTGCAGATATTAAGTGTCGCCAGAAGAAGCTGGACAAAGCGGTTGGCCTCGTTCTTCGCCAAAGGGGTCTGGCCGTTGAGCGATTCCACCTTACGAACCAGATGGTCGATGGCTTTTTCCGCATGTCTGTCTTCGGCATCTGCCTTGAATCTGAAGTGTTCTCCAAACAGCTCAATGTCTAAAATACGTTCCAATAGTTTTTATTTTTTCCAGTGAACCTGGATCATCCCTTTCAAGAAGAGGCCGGGCTAAAATCATTCATCTTGCTCAGCAAGCGATCGATTTTAATTCGTATCTTCTCTTTTTGTTCGGCATATTTTCTTTCGGCGTCGGATTTGTCGTTAACTTCCTGTTCCAAAATGTCTATTCTGCTTTTAAGTCCGGCATTTGCTGTTTCAAGATTTTTGCAGAGTTCAATCAGCAACTCCACTTTTTCGTCTAAATCATCAAATTGACTTAAAATCGCTTCGTTATTCAATGTTCACCTCTTGGTACTTACTTGATTATATAAACTTTATTTCAAATCAAAGTCAAGACAATTCATCCAAGACGGCCCGCCAAGAGCTTTTCGGCACTTTCCAAATCATCACAGGTATTTACGCCAATAACTTCGTTTTCGGATACACAGAGGCTCATGCCGATGGGCCGACTCTGACGGTGGGCTATCTCTATGATATCCGTGAGATAGAGCTCCCCTTGAGCGTTACGATCATTGATCTGTGACAGGGCTTTTCCCAGAAACTCCCTGTCGACACAATAGATTCCGGCATTGACCAACGTGATTTTCTTCTGATCCGCATCGGCATCCGCTTCTTCGACAATACGTTCGATGGCCCCATGATCACCGACCACAATGCGTCCATAGCCCGTGGGATTTGGCGTGTTGACCGTCAATACGGTCACTGCGGCTCCGCCGGCCAGATGGTTTTCAACCAAAGCCCTTATGGTTTCCGGCCGGATCAGCGGAACGTCCCCGCATAGAATCACCACGGACGTCACATCATCGGGAATTTCAGGCAGGGCGCATATCACGGCATGCCCCGTTCCTTTTTGTTCGCGCTGGATGCAGAACCGGACCTGGGCCGTTTCGCTCACCACCCGTTCAACCTGTTCCGCCTGATGCCCGATCACCACAACCACCCGATCGTCGGCCACACACCGTGCGGCCTCAACCACATACCGTATCATGGGTTTGCCGTTCAGTTCATGAAGCACCTTGGCCTTGTCGGACTTCATCCGGGTCCCCTTCCCGGCGGCAAGAATAATCACTGCGATCGTTTCCATAACTGTTCCCATCGGTTATCCCTTTCTCGAACCGCGGATCAGATGCAAAAAAGGGTAAACCCGTCAAGGCTTACCCTTTTTCAACCATCCGTCCGCTCTCACGTATCACTTGAGCTGACTGAAAACTATTTCGTACCGATCACGTTCAAACGGGTAATGGCACGCATCAACGCCGCCTTGGCCCGGACTACGTCGACTTCATGATCGGAAACACTTTTCCCCAAACGTTCTTCAGCCCGTGCAAGGGCGGCCCGGGCGCGTTCGACATTAATATCCCGTCTGCGCTCGGCCGATTCAGCAAGAACCGTTACCTTGTTTGGAAGAGCTTCTGCAAAACCACCGCTGACAAAAACGGCCCGTTCCGCTCCAGAAGCATCTTTGTAGCGAATCATACCGGTTTTCAGCGTGGTAAGAAAGGGGGTGTGTCCGTCAAGAACGCCGAACTCCCCCTCGCTACCGGGAGACATGACAATCTGTGCCTCCTCGCTGACCACCAGTTTTTCCGGGGTAACCACTTCCAGTTTTATATTATCAGCCATAACGTATCTCCCTGGATAGCCTATGCTGCGGCCATATCCTTAGCTTTTGCTACAACGTCCTCAATGGAACCCACCAGGTTGAACGCCGATTCGGGCAGGTCGTCATGCTTTCCTTCGAGAATTTCCTTGAAGCTTCTGATGTTGTCTTCGATTTTCACATATTTGCCCTTGAGACCGGTGAACACTTCGGCCACATGGAAGGGCTGTGAAAGGAAACGCTGGATACGACGAGCGCGGGTAACTGTGACCTTGTCTTCATCGGAGAGTTCATCGATACCAAGAATGGCGATAATATCCTGGAGTTCCTTATATTTTTGAAGAACGCGCTGCACTTCACGGGCTACGGCGTAATGTTCTTCGCCAATATAGGCGGCATCAAGAATTCGGGACGAGGAGTCCAGGGGATCCACGGCAGGATAGATGCCAAGTTCGGCAATGGAACGGGAAAGTACCACGGTGCCGTCGAGATGGGCGAAGGTGGTGGCAGGGGCCGGGTCGGTCAAGTCGTCGGCCGGAACGTATACGCACTGAACGGCGGTGATGGAGCCCTTGGTCGTGGAGGTAATGCGTTCCTGAAGACCACCCATGTCCACCGCCAGCGTCGGCTGGTAACCAACGGCCGACGGCATGCGGCCAAGGAGGGCCGATACTTCGGCGCCGGCCTGAGTGAAACGGAAAATGTTGTCGATAAAAATCAGAACGTCCTGGCCTTCCACATCGCGGAAGTATTCCGCACAGGTGAGGGCCGACAGGGCCACCCGGGCGCGGGCTCCGGGAGGTTCCGTCATCTGGCCGTAGATCAGGGCGCATTTCTGGAGAACGCCGGAATCCTTCATTTCATGGTAAAGGTCGTTTCCTTCACGGGTCCGCTCGCCAACGCCGGCGAATACGGAAATACCGCCGTGCTGCATGGCGATGTTGTTAACCATTTCCATCATGATAACGGTTTTACCAACGCCTGCACCGCCGAACATACCCATTTTACCGCCGCGGGGGAAGGGAACGAGGAGGTCGATCACTTTGACGCCCGTTTCAAGAACGTTGACTTTCGTGTCCTGCTCGGTGAATTCGGGAGCGGCACGATGAATGGGCATGGTTTTTTCCATGCTGACGGGACCGAGACCGTCCACGGGGCGGCCCACAACGTTGAGAACCCGGCCCAGAGAGGCCTGGCCCACCGGCATCAGAATGGGGGAGCCGCTATCCTTGACTTCCATACCGCGCACAAGACCGTCGGTAACGTCCATGGCGATGGTTCTGACCACGTTGCCGCCGAGATGCTGGGCGACTTCAACGACCAGGTTGTCCTTTTCATCGTTGATCGCCGGGTTGGTGATAAGACAGGCGGACAAGATTGCCGGCAATTTACCAGGTTCGAACTCCACGTCAACGACAGGTCCCATGACCTGCGTTATTTTTCCAATGTTTTCAGCCATCTGAAATACCTCCATATACAATCATGTATATTTAGTTATAGATTTACAAGCCTGGTGCGGATCAGCCCTTGAGGGCCTCGGCGCCGCCGACGATATCCATCAAATCCGCTGTAATTGCCGCTTGTCTTGTCTTGTTGTACACTCTCTGAAGATCGGAGATCATGTCTTTGCAGGCCTTGGTTGCATTGTCCATGGCGGTCATACGCGCGGCATGTTCGCTGGTCGATGTTTCCAGAAGCGCCCTGTAGATCTGGATGAACACGTTCTTGGGGAGCATTTCACCCAGAAGTTCGCCGGGGGACGGCTCACAAATGTGTTCGGCCAGATAGGGGGCGTCGGTGTCCTGCTCTTCCACCTCGATGGGAGGGATGGGAAGAATTTTCTGGGCCTGGGGCAACTGCTTGGCCATGCTGACGAACTGGGAATAGATGACATAGACTTCGTCATAGTCTTCCGCCAGAAAGGCATTGATCAGTTTTTGCCCGGCCGTCGAGGCCACGTTGAATCCGAATTTGGATCCCACCACACCCAGGTACTGGTCGACCATGGTCATTTTTTCTTTTCTTGCCCAGTCCCGGCCTTTTTTCCCGAAGTGGGTCAGCGTGACCTCGGCACCTTCGGCCCGTTTCTCCTCGATCAGGGCTTCCGCCTTGTCGATCAGGTTGATATTGAACCCGCCGCACAATCCGCGATCGGATGTGCACAGAACGATATGAACCTTTTTGACGTTTTCCCTGGGAACAAGCAACGGACTGGCTTCCTCGCCTGCTTTTTGGGCCAGGCTTCCAAGCACTTCCGCGTATTTGGAGGCATAGGGCCGGAACGCTTCCATGGCCATCTGAGCACCACGCAATCGGGAAGTCGCCACCATCTTCATGGCGCTGGTGATCTGACGGGTTTTCTTCACACCGGCGATTTTGAGTTTTACTTCCTTTAACGTTGCCATATTATTTACCTTTTACAGCTTCTCATGGGTTAATGAAATAAACCGTCCGATTCGTTAGATGGTGTCCTTGAATTCCTCATCGTACGCCTTGAGGGCTTCGACCATCATTTTTTCGATATCGGCTGTGATCTGCTGTTTTTCGACAATCTCGGGAAGCAGTTTCGGGAAACGTCCTTCGACGAAGGGATACAGACCCGCTTCGTATTTGGTCACCAGCGAGGCGGGGTATTTGTCCAGATAGCCCTTGGTCCCGGCGAACAGAATCAGCACCTGCTTTTCAACGGGGAGGGGCTTGTACTGGGGCTGTTTGAGAATTTCAACCAGACGCTGGCCACGGGTCAGCTGGGCCTGGGTCGATGCGTCCAGATCGGAACCGAAGGCGGCGAAGGCTTCAAGTTCACGGAAGGATGCCATATCGAGTCGCAGGGTACCGGCGACCTGTTTCATGGCCTTGATCTGGGCGGCACCGCCAACGCGGGATACGGAAAGTCCGACGTCAATGGCCGGACGGGTACCGGCAAAGAACATGCCTTTGTCCAGGTAGATCTGACCGTCGGTAATCGAAATAACGTTGGTGGGAATAAAGGCGGAAACGTCGCCTTCCTGGGTTTCGATGATGGGCAGGGCGGTCAGGGAGCCGGCGCCGAGTTCATCGTTGAGTTTGGCGGAGCGTTCAAGCAGTCGTGAATGGTTGTAGAAAATATCGCCGGGGAAGGCTTCACGTCCGGGAGGACGACGGAGCAGCAGGGACACCTGACGGTAGGCTGCGGCCTGTTTGGAAAGATCGTCGTAGACGATCAGGGCGTGCTTGCCGTTGTCGCGATAGTATTCACCCATGGCGCATCCCGCATAGGGTGCGAGGAACTGAAGGGCCGCAGGATCACTGGCGCAGGCGGAAACGACCGTGGTGTATTCCATGGCGCCGTGCTCTTCGAGAACGGCCACAACCTGGGCCACGGTGGATTTTTTCTGTCCGCAGGCCACGTAAATGCAGTAGACGTCGGTGTTTTTCTGGGCAAGGATGGCATCGATGGCGCAGGCGGTCTTTCCGATCTGACGGTCACCGATGATCAGCTCACGCTGCCCTTTACCGACGGGAGTCATGGCGTCAACGGCCTTGAGGCCGGTGTAGCAGGGTTCATGAACGGATTTACGGGCGATAACACCGGGTGCGACCATTTCGAGACGGGCGGTCTGCGTCGTGTCGATGGGGCCCTTGCCGTCGATGGGCTCGCCCACGGTGGTGACCACGCGTCCGAGAACCGCTTCACCCACGGGAACCTGTGCGATGCGTCCGGTCCGTTTGACCAGATCGCCTTCCTTGATGTTCGTGTCTTCACCCATCAGGGCGATACCCACGTTGTCCTGTTCGAGGTTGAGAGCCAAGCCCATGACGCCGCCCGGAAATTCAACCAGTTCCATTGCCATAACCTTTTCAAGACCGTAAACCCTGGCAATACCGTCACCCACCGACAGAACCACACCGGTTTCGCTCAGTTCGACTTTCTTGTCAAAATTCTTAATCTGATCTTTGATTATCTGACTTATTTCTTCTGCTTTGATTTCCATTAGACGTTCTCACCCCTTTTAAATGATTCTCGCATGTTTTGAATTTGTGTTCTGATACTGCCGTCAAGCACAAGATCACCGATTTTGGTGACCACCCCACCGATCAAGCCGGGATCATGCTCGATATCGAGAACAACATCCTTACCCGTCAGTTTTGACAATGAAGCCTGAATTTTCTTTACAGCGTCATCAGAAAGCTCGACGGCCGCCACCACGCTCGCGTGGGCAATGCCTTTGAGCTCATCGGCCAGTTTCTGGAAACACTCGTCAATGCTTTCCAGAAAACCGAATCGTCCTTTATCAAAAAGAAGGACTGCAAACGATGTCATCACCTTCGTCAATTTCAGCCTTTTGAGCACTTCCTGCAAAACCATCCGGCGCTGTTCACTGGCGTATAAAGGGTTACAGATTGTCTCATTCAGCTCGGTTTCTCTGTTGATCAAGGCCGCCAGCCCGCTCAGTTCATCACGATAGGTATCGGTTTTCCCGTCCTCCTGGCCGATCAGGATCAGAGCCTGGGCATAACGCCTCGAAATAGCGATATTTTTCATTATGCCACCACCTTTTCAAGATATTCATCAATCAGACGGTCCTGATCATCGGATGAAATGGTTTTCTTGACAAGCTCTTCGGCTTTTTCAAGGGCCTGGGTCATCATTTCGGCCTGAAGTTTCAGGCGGGCCGCCTTGAACTCGCTCTCGATATTCCGTTTGGCCTGTTCTTCCAGCTTTTCCGCTGAGGCCGCTGCGGCATCGAGGATTCTCTTTTTAGCGGCTTCTCCCTGCTCGGTGTACTGCGCGATGATCTGCGAGACTTCATCGTCAAGGGTGGCGATTTTCTTTTCATAGTCGGCCAGTGTTTTCTCGGCCTGGGCCTTTTTGGCCTCCAGTTCTTCAAGCTGTGCCCGGATGCCGGCAATCCGGCCGTTCAAGGCATCCCCGATGGGCTTTCTGAGCAGGAAGAACAGGGCCCCGGCCAGAACGGCGAAGTTCATCACCCGAATCCAGTCGTCGGCGGACCAGTGTTTCTGAACCGCCTCGTGTGCTTCAGCGGAGCCAAGAGCTGAACCGGCACAGACAAGAACCAGAAGGACCGCCATGATCAGCTGTGAAACAATCAACTCCCTTGATTTCCATTCAGCTTTTTTCATTATGCGGCCCTCCCCAGAATCTTCTCGACAATGGCACCGGCGAAATCATCGATTTCCTTTTGAAGCTCCGCACGGGCCTTCTCGACGTCCTTTGCAATCGTTTCACGAACTTCCGCCAGATTCGCCTGAGCCCGTTCATTGATCTGTCCAAGAATTTTCTTTTCGTCCTGCGATGCGGCCTCGATGATGGCGTCTTTCGTGGCCACCCCCCGGCTTCGCGCCTCCCGGATTCCGGAATTGAACTCATCTTCCTTTTCGCTGACCGTGGACGCCGACGACTGAATGGTGTGTTCGAGCCCTTCAATCTTCTGCTTCCTCTGCGCCAGGATTCCCCTAATCGGCTTGTATAACACCACATTAAGGAGGATGACGAGAAGGACGAAATTGCCCATCTGGACGATGAACGACGCGTCAGGAATTACGGTTATGGCGCTTTCAGCAAAAGCCGCACTTACTCCTGAAAAAAAAGCAAACAGAAATACTGCGGCGGATGTCATAGCGGCACAACCATTCCGGCTAACACCAGAATTTTCCATGTAATGACCTCCAACCTCTAAAAAACATTATAAAAAATAACAGATTACCAAAAACCCATCCGTATACACAAACCACGATTTAGAGCGTATTTTAGCAAAGAACCCTATAACAGCAATCCTGTTTTTTTGTCAACCTGTTTTAATGGCGTTATCCAGTTTGAAGGGCTCGTTTTCCAAGGGGTTCGCGGCATCGGAATCGCGTTTTTTTTTCGCAGAAATGGTCCGGGCCGTCATCTCGCAGTTTCCATTGAAAATCACGCCCGTATCAATGGAAATGATCGGCGCGAAAATATCCCCTTCAATCCGGCCGGGGGGATAAACCTCGATTCTGTCGCGGGCGCTGATCTTTCCCTCGACCTCGCCGCGAATAATGGCGATGCCTACGTTGATGTCGGCCTTGACCGACGCCTGCTCGCCGACGATCACGGTACCGCCCTCACTGTTGATCCGCCCTTCCACCCGACCGTCGATTCGAATGCTCCCCTTGAATTCGATGGTCCCCTGAAACGAGGCGTCCCGCCCCACGATGGTGTTCACCGAATCGATTGATTTGGTCATCTTCATGTCATGCTCCTTACCGTCACACGGTTCCCCGGGCGAAGCACCCGGCGTGACGCTGCCGATATACAATGTCATTGACAGGATGTCAGTCCTGTATCACTCCTTGATAAACCGCCTCATACTGACGCTCATCAGCAGCCCGATGCCGATCAGGGTGGTCACCACCGACGATCCGCCGTAACTGATCAGGGGCAGGGGTACCCCCACCACCGGCATCAGCCCCATCACCATCCCGATATTGATGAACGCTTCCCAAAAAAGCATGGCCGTGATCCCCACCGACAAAATCGTCCCGAACGTATCCCGCGATTTGTGGGCGATGTTAAGAGCCCAGACCAGCAGAAACATATACAGGATCAAAAGCAGGCTCGATCCAAGAAATCCCCATTCCTCGGCAAGGACGGACAAAATGAAATCCGTGTGCTGTTCGGGCAGGAACGACAGGGTGTTCTGGGTTCCTTTCAGATAGCCTTTGCCCGCCAGCATGCCCGATCCGATGGCGATTTTTGATTGAATGATGTGATAGCCCGCCCCCAGCGGATCTCGATCGGGGTTGAGAAAGGTCAGAATACGCTGCTTCTGGTAACCTTTCAAAAAAAACCAGCCCACCAGGCCGGTGCCCAGGCCGGCGATCATCAGATAGATCAGGGACCGGCGTTCGATCCCCACAAACAGCGTCATCGAGCCGGCGATCAGGACGATCAAAAGGGCGGTGCCCAGATCCGGCTGCTGGACGATCAGGGCAAAGGGCATCCCGATCAGCAGGGCGGGCCGGATCAGTTCACGCAGCGTGAACCCCTGGCGACGGGCATGCCGTGAATAAAAACGGGCCATCATGATGATGGTTCCGATTTTAACCAGTTCCGACGGCTGGATGGTCAGGGGCCCCAAAACCAGCCAGCGCCGTGAACCGCCCATCACCTTGCCGAAAAACAAAACCCCGACCAGAAGGAGGATACAGAGCAAAAAAATTCCCGGCGCCCATCGTTCGAGGTCTTTGTAATTGATCATGAAGGTCGGGATCATCAGGACGCCGCCCGCCCCGAACCAGACCATCTGTTTATAATAAAGCGGCTGCTGGGAACTGACTTCCCCGGCCGTGACGGCGCTGTACAGAACCGTCAGGCCGATGCCGCCGAGCAGCACGGTGATGCCCAGAAGCCCCCAGTCGAAATTCTCCGCCAGTCTGCGATCGAACATCAGTCCGGATTCCTTTCAAGATAGTGTTTGATCATGTCCCGGGCAATGGGCGCCGCCGCACTTGAGCCGTGTTCGCCATGCTCAACGATCACGCTGACGGCAATGCGGGGGGCTTCCGACGGTGCATAGGCCACAAACCAGGCATGGGGACGATGATGGTCAGGCCCCTCGGTTTCGTCCTGCTCATCACGACGGCGGCTGATCACCTGGGCGGTACCGGTTTTACCGGATATCGCGACGCTGTTCAGCATGATGCCCCGGGCCGTGCCCTGGGGTTCCTGCACGGTGCCCCATAAGCCCTTGCGGACCTGTTCGAGGCCTTTGTCGCTGACGGGCAAGCGGCCTAAGATTTCAGGATGATTGCGGGTGACGACCTGGCCGTCCACGGATTCAATCCGTTGCAGAAGCTGGGGTTTGAACCGCGTGCCCCCGTTTCCCACCGCAGCGGTAAGCATGGCCATCTGAAGAGGCGTGACGAGGTTGTAGCCCTGGCCGATGGCCACGCTGAGGGTTTCGCCGCCGTGCCAGACATCGTTCATTTTGCGCTTTTTCCAGGCGGCCGTCGGGATCAGGCCCGTCGCTTCGTGGTCCAGGCAGACGCCGGTTTTGCTGCCCAGGCCGCAGCCCGTGGCGTAAAAAGCCAGTTTATCGACCCCGAGCTTTTGGCCGATCTGATAAAAATACACATCACAGGATTCGGCCAGGGCCTTGTACAGATCCACCGTTCCGTGCCCGCCCCGTTTCCAGCAGTGAAATATCCGGTTTCCGTAGCGATGGAACCCGGTGCAGGAATAGGTGAGGGTCTCGTCGATCACGCCCTCCCCGATACCCGCGATGGCCGTGACGATTTTATACGTCGACGCCGGGGGGTAAACGGCCTGGACGGCTTTGTTTTCCATGGGACGATCGGGGTTGGTGATCAAGTCGTTCCACTGTTTGTGCGACAACCCCGTGACAAAATCATTCTGGTCGAAGGTCGGGTGGCTGACCATGGCCAAAATATTGCCGTTTGCTGGATCCACGGCCACAGCGGCTCCGACGTTGCCGGCAAGGCGTTGTTCAGCCAGCTTCTGAAGCTCCTGGTCCAGGGTCAGATAAATGTTGTTTCCGGGTTTGACGTCCACGGTTTTCAGCACACGGATAACCCTGCCGGTGGCGTCGACCTCGACCTGGCGTCCCCCGCGTGCGCCGCGAAGATAATCCTCAAACTCCCGTTCGATCCCGTATTTTCCTATAAAATCGCCGCCTTCTGTTCCGGGATACTGACCGCTCTTCAATTCGTCCAGACTGATTTCACCCAGATAACCGAGCA
The DNA here is from genome assembly GCF_054657895.1 of Desulfatiferula olefinivorans. Lineage (NCBI taxonomy): Bacteria > Pseudomonadati > Thermodesulfobacteriota > Desulfobacteria > Desulfobacterales > Desulfobacteraceae > Desulfatiferula > Desulfatiferula olefinivorans. The sequence goes on from NZ_BAAHXV010000025.1 coordinate 14,131, forward strand.
CATGGGCCGCACTGCCGTTGTTGATGTAATGGCGAAGGGGCTTGACGTTGATCGTCACGCCGGGCAGATCGAATTTATGCACCTCGATGGCGGCCAGAACATTTCGTCCCACATCCTGTTTGAGCAGCACCGGTTTGTAGGACAACGAACGTTTCTGCCGGTCCAGCCGTTCAAAAAGCTCCGCCTCGTTCACACCCATGTAGCCCGAAAGACGGCTGATGGTTTCCTGCACGGGTTTGGCGTCCCGAGGGATGACGCTCACATCGAACGACGGCCGATTGTCGACGATCAACTCCCCCCGGCTGTCGTAAATCAGCCCCCGGGGAGGATCGAGACTCTGGATTCGGATGCAGTTGCTTTCGGAAAGGCGCCGATACTCCTCCCCTTCGAGAATCTGGAGATAAAAGAGCCGGATCAGCAGAAGGAAAAACACGGCAATGACCACAAACACCGCACCGGCCAGACGTTCCTTGTACCAGTCGCTGTCGGGGGCGTTCAGATAGGTGGTCATCTCCGGGTTTTCCTTTCATCGAAACGTTCGGACGCCCGCGCCCGTCAGGACGGGAAATCACTCCGGGCCCTGTCGCGTCCGAAATGGGCCGTCATCCATTGTTCCACCGCCCTGTGCAGGGTTTTGACGATCACAAACACCACAGGGCCCGTGATAAAGACCCAGATCAACTGAACCGAAAGGACGGTAAGGGCATGCCATGTCAGCGGCACCTGAGGATCGCCCAGAAACACCGTGACCCCCACGATCAGGTTTTCCAGAAGCACACCGGCCAGAAAAGCCAGGGGCAGAACAATCAGGCTGTTCACGTGCAGGTACTGGGTCACCGCCCGCAAAGCGGCATACAGCCAGAAATAGGTGGTCAGGTAGATCCCGAAGGGTCCTCCGGACAGACAGTCGATCACGCTCCCCAGCAGCAGAAGGGTCGGCAGCGCCTGGAGGGGGGATCGGTGAAAACCCAGATACACCACGAGAATCAGCGTCAGATCGTAGCCGTGGACCACGTGAAAAAAAAAGGGGAAAATAACGGTCTGGATAACCATCAGGACAAGGCCCGTGAGGATGGACGTTGCGATCATCATCGGTCAGGGCTCGCGTTCGTGGGGGGTCAGCACCACCAGCACTTCTTCGAGTTTCTCGAAATCGACAAAGGGATTGATCCGGACTTCCTGAAAAATCCCCGCGTTTCTCCGGACCACGCCGGACACTTCACCCAGAAGAAGGCCCTTGGGATAAACGCCGTCAAGTCCGGAGGAAACAATGATGTCCCGGGCCTTCACGTCTTCTTTTCGCAGGGCGTACTGAAACAGACAGGTATCGTCAGACTCGCCCTTGACAATCCCCCGGGCCCGGGTCCGCTGGACAAGTCCGTCGACCGCGCTGTTCCGGTCAATGATCAGAAGCACCTTGGCGTAACGGTCGGCCACGTCGATCACCTGCCCTGCAATCCCCTGGGGCACCACCACGGGCAGACCTTTCTCCACCCCGTCCAGGCTGCCCTTGTCGATCATGATGGTCTTGAACCAGGCCGATGAATCCTTGCTGATCACCTCGGCGGCCAGCACTTCACGCTTGGTCTGATTTTTGAATTTCAAAAATTCGCGGAGCCTGGAGTTGAACAGCTCCATTTCCATGTAATGATTTCGTTTCTCGTTCAACTCATTCAGGGCGTGTCTGAGTTCACGGTTCTCCTTGGAAACGGTAACCAGGTGGAAGTAATCTTCCCAGACACCTTTAATCGCCCGAATGCTTCGGGCGCCGGCTTTCTGGAAGGGGGCGACCATGGGGACAAGAATCCGGCCCACCCCCGAAGGGGCGGTGAGGCTCCGTTTGCTGGTTACGCTGAGCATGGTCATGTTGAAGAATACCAGCAGTATCCCCACGACGATGATCACCATTTTTTTTGAAAACATGTATTATCTGATCATCACCTGTCTAAGAATTTCAATGCTGTCCAAAGATTTTCCCGCGCCCAGCGCCACCGTGGACAAGGGGTCTTCCGCCACGGTGATGGGCAGGCCGGTGGTTTCCTTGAGCAGCCTGTCCAGATTTTTCAGAAGGGCGCCGCCCCCGGTGAGAACGATGCCCCGGTCCACGATGTCGGCCGCCAGTTCGGGCGGAGTCTGTTCGAGAGCGATCTTGACGCATTCGATGATGGCGTCGATCTGCTCGGAAATGGCCACGCGGATTTCCTCGGAGTCAATGGCCAGAATCTTGGGAATGCCGGATACGAGGTCCCGCCCTTTGACCTCGATGGTCTCGATATGGGTGGGATCGGGATAGGCGGTGCCGATGGTCGTTTTGATGATCTCCGCGGTCCGCTCACCGATCAGCAGATTGTACTTGCGCTTGATGTACTGCATGATGGCTTCGTCGATCTTGTCGCCCGCCACCCGAAGCGACCGGCTGTAGACGATGCCCGCCAGGGAAATAACCGCCACTTCGGTGGTTCCGCCGCCGATATCCACCACCATGTTACAGGTGGGATCGGTGATGGGAAGACCGGCCCCGATGGCCGCCGCCATGGGCTCTTCAAGCATAAACACCTCCCGGGCGCCGGCGGATTCGGCCGATTCCTTGACCGCCCGCTTTTCGACCTGGGTGATACCCGATGGTACCGCGATGATGATTCTGGGCCGGACGAATTTCTGGCGGTTGTTGTGAACCTTGGTGATGAAATGCTTGAGCATGGCCTCGGTCACCTCGAAGTCGGCGATGACGCCGTCCCGCAGGGGACGGATGGCCACAATGTTACCCGGTGTTCGACCGAGCATGTTCTTCGCTTCGAGACCCACGGCCAGAATCCTGTTTTTCCGGCCGCCGTCCATTTTCACCGCCACCACCGAGGGTTCGCTCAGAACGATACCCTTGCCCTTCACATACACCAGCGTATTGGCGGTCCCAAGGTCAATGGCCAGATCACTTGAAAAAAGTCCCAGAATTGAATCCAAAAGATTCATAATACCTCATTTCCTCACCCCGATCTCTCGCGGGTCACGTGTTCACGTTATATTCAAGCCGAGGGCCGTTGATGCCCTGCCCCCCCATTCGGTTGCATATCCTTGGTTGATACGGATCATTCCAGCGGTTCGATGACGGTTTCACCTGTCCGGAAGAACAAGCCGTCCGGCGGTTGATCGAAAATCAGCCGGCGGCGGCGTGCCGTTAAATGCGCTTTCCGTCCGAGTTTAAACTGTATTTCGATCACACACCGCTATCAAAAATACCCGGCGCTGACAAGAACAAAATTCGCCGCCGCCGAACATCCCGGCCCCGTCCCGTCCGCCCTTCGGTCCCGTCATGTCAGACACGTCATCACGGCATCATGAATAAGGGGACGATAGCGTTTGATCGCCGGATTGTCGCGCACGGGGTGAACCCGGTTGGTCAGAAGAATCACCGCAAGGCCCCGGTCGGGATCCATCCAGAACGAGGTGCCCGTAAAACCCAGATGCCCCACACCGGTTTTCGGAAAATACCGGCCGCTGCTCGAGCCTTCCGCCGACGGCATGTCAAACCCCAGCGCCCGGCCGCAGTGTTCCCACTCGCAAAGAAAGCGTTTGACCAGCGCCGGGTCAAACACCGCCGATGATCCGACGTCGGGCCGTATGAATGACGTCAGCAGACGATCGACACCCGAGACGGTACCGAACAGCCCGGCATGGCCGCCCTCCCCGCCCATGACCCAGGCGTTGTCGTCGTGAACCTCTCCCCGGAGGAGCCGGTTCCGCCAGGGGCATCGCTCGGTGGGGGCGCAGCGCATTGTCCGGCCCATCGTGTCGGGCATCATTATATAATAGAGCTCATCGATACAAAGGGGCTGATAAACCTCCTGGTCCACCCACTGATGAAGAGGTCGGCCGGTCACCGCTTCGATCACCCAGGCAAGGATCATGAAGCCGATGTCGCTGTAGCACACGGCCCGGCCCGGAGAACCCTCCAGGGCCTCGTCGACCAGAAAACGATGAAGCGCAGGTCGCCGCACCTCCGGGGGCATGTCCCTCAGAACCTGATAATACGGCCGATAAGCCGGAAGCCCCGACGTGTGACTGAGCAGTTGGGCCACGGTCACCCTGTCTTTCTCACCCCAGTCGTATCCGTCGATCAGCTCGCCCAGGGCAGAGGTCAGAGAAAGGCGTCCTGCCTGGATGAGCCGCATGAGGGCGGGGACCGTGGCCAGGGGTTTGGTCAGGGAGGCCAGATCGTAGACCGTCGACGTCGTTGCCGGCTGGTCATGCTCGTAATCCAGTGTGCCGAAGGCCCGTTCGTAGATGACCCGGCCCCGTTCGGACACCCGGAGCACCGCTCCGGGGAAAGCCCGCTCCGCCCTGGCCTCGTCGATGATCCGTTCCAGAGAAGCGTCCATCACAGCACCAGCGAGCCGCTGTCGGTATCCAGGCGGGCCGTCGCTCCAATGGGAAAAATCCGGTTCGTGCGTCCGTGACCGAAAGCGGTCCCCATGGCAAGGGGAATGCCCAGGGGCGCCAGAATCTCCTGAAAAAAAACGGCCTGCTCCCTGACGTCTCCGCAATCGACAAACTCGCCGAGTACCATGCCCTGCACATCGTCAAGCACACCGGCTTGAATCATCTGGGTGAGCATGCGATCCAGTTTGTAAAGGGGCTCGTTCACATCCTCGAGCATCAGGATGGCCCCTCTGAAATCCGGCTGAAAGGGGGTTCCGATCAGATGGCAAATCGTGGTCAGATTCCCGCCCATCAGGGGGCCCTCGGCCCGTCCGGGCACCAGGATACCCGCAGCCGGAAGGTCGAAGCCGCCGGCGTTACCGTCGATGAGCAGGGCTTCCAGGGCGTCGATGCTGTCCTGATCCGACCGGTCCAGCGAGCAGACCACCGGACCGTGAAAGGCGACAACGCCCCAGGCCTGATACATATGATTGAGCAGGGCGGTAACGTCACTGAACCCCACAAAGAGTTTGGGATGCGTGCGGATCAGCCGGCCGTCGATCCGGTCCAGGATCCGCATGGCCCCATATCCGCCCCGGGCGCAGATCACGGCTCCGATTGACGGATCGGCGTACAGCTCATGCAGCATCCGGACCCGGTGATCATCGCTGCCGGCCAGATATCCGGTCCGCTGCCGGATGGCGTCGGGCACCACGGGGACCAGATCCATGGCCCTCAGGCGGGCCAGCCCCCCCTCGAACGCCTCGTCGTCAAAGGGGCTGGACAGCGCCACAATACCCACCCGATCCCCCTTGTTAATTTTTGACGGATAAATTGGATTCATACCTTGACATGAGGATTTTGAAATGTTAATTACCCCTTGTTTTATTCTCGTCGGGGCGTAGCGCAGCCTGGTAGCGCACTTGAATGGGGTTCAAGGAGTCGGAAGTTCAAATCTTCTCGCCCCGACCAGAATTAACCCCTTGTTGATTTTCCAAAGATCCGGATCATATCCGGATCTTTTTTTTTGCCCGAACGCCCGCCCCTGCCAAACCCCGTTATTCACCATGGACCATCCGATCATACGGTCAATCGATCCGGAAAGCCGCCCCGGTCCGAAGGGAACAAGACGAAACGATTCGATCAAAAAATTAGGGCACTATATCATGCGGCTCGAGGCCCTGTCCACGGTCTTTTCCACGTGACGAAGAAAGACCGTGGACAGAGCCCGCAAAAGAGGGGGACGCGGGGTGTCGCGGGGCTGAGGGACGGAGGGAAAAACGCCGGATCGGGGAAAAACCATGGATAGCGATGTCTCCATGCCCATTCACAGAGAGCCCTCCCCCCGATCCGGCGCAAATGATGCCCGCCCGGGTTCAGGAGGCGGGCCGGCCTTTGAGAATATCCCTCGGAGACTGAAGGGATCTCTCAAGCATGGCCATGGTGATTTTTTCCTGGTGGGCCTTGTACTTCATGTATGCCTCTTCGGCTTTTTCAATGAGGGCGTCCGCATCGGCCGGTTTCATCAGGTAGTCGAAGGCCCCCGCCTTCAACCCTTCAATGGCCGACTCCACGGTGGCATGACCGGTCAGCATGATCACCTCGACCAGCGGATAATGCTTCTTGATTTCCCGGAACGTCTCATGGCCGTCCATCTGAGGCATCTTTACATCGAGGATCACGACGTGAACCGGATTTTCCGCCATCTTTTTCAAGGCATCCCGACCGCTGGATGCCGTTTCGACCTGGTACCCCTTCTTTTCGAGAAGTTTTTGAGTGGTTGCCAGGTACCGCACTTCGTCATCCACCAGCATAAGTTTCATTTCTTGGGTCATCTGATCTTTCCTCCATGGAAAACCGTCAAGGTTGAGCCGTTGTTAACGACGCTTTTTAGCGTGTCAGATCGCAAACAGCATGCCAGGAAGAAAAAACACGGTGTGCCTGAGCTATCTAAACGAAATCATTTCGTTTTTTCATAGCATAACCCTTTAGGCCTTCACCGTGGGGCGCCGGGTCGGTTTGTCGGCGCCCTTTACATCGTGTAAAAAAGATTGAACGCGGCACAGCGGAGAGGAAATCAGGAGGACGTGACTGCGGGTTCGTCCGCACTGAGCGGAAAAAGGTAGCCCGCATCCCTGTATATGGCCTGTATCCGACGAAGATCTTCCATCATGTCCGGACCGGGAATGACCTCGCCCAGCCAGCGGGTGACGCAGTGGTCGTTGTCCAGATACCAGCAGACAATGGATACATCGGCGGCTTTGGCGATGTGCCAAAACCCGGTTTTGATGGTTCGAACGCCCTTGCGCGTCCCTTCCGGAACGATGGCCAGAAGAAATTCGTCACGTTCCCTGAACTGACGGGCCATCTGCTCCACCACACCCTGGGCCGCGCTCCGATCCACGGGGATGCCCCCCATCAGCTTCAGGAACGAGGCCATGGGCCCGCGGAACCATTCCTTTTTGATCATGATGTGTCCGGTTCGCTTGACGATGCGAAAACCGGTAAAGGCCCGGACCGTGTCCATGTTGCTGGTATGGGGAAACCCGATGATCACGTGTTTGGTCCCGAAATAAGGCGGGAGAGGTTCGAACCGCCATCCCATAAGAAAAAACAAGCCTCGTCCAATCAGACTCAAAACGGTTTTCATCGTCGACCCCCTCACCCCGATATCGTTTTATTAAGATGGCCTGTGCTGACCCTTGCCTTTCAGGGGCGCGCCATAAGTCCTCGATCTATATCCCCGATGCAAAAAAAATACAACGATAGATAAAAAATCGTCGGCCCTTGCACGTTAACCAAATTATAGCCGAATTGTCATCGAATCCTAACACGGCCGATCCATAGTGTGTCGCATCCTGAAACCTGAGGACGGCAACACACACAACCCGGGCAGACAAGAACGACTTAGTCTGTCACCAATGAATCGGAACGACGACACACCACGATTGAAAGGAGAAACCCCATCATGATCAGACGCAATCTTAAACTCGCCCTTGCGACGGCCCTGCTGCTCGGGCTGTCCACCGGTTCGGCCATGGCCGGCATGCCGAAATACGTCTTCTTTTTTCTGGGAGACGGCATGTCCAGTTCCCAGATCCAGGCCGCCGAAGCCTACCTGACAACGGAAAACGGCGGTTCGGCCACCCTTGCAACCGATCTGCTCAATCCCGAAAACCGGCTGAACATCTCCAAAATGCCGGTTCTGGGTATGCAGACCACCTACGACGCCCACGCCCTGATGACCGATTCGGCCTCGTCGGCCACGGCTTTCGCCTGCGGCATCAAAACCATGAGCGGCGTTGTGGGCATGGATGAAACCCGCAGCATCAGCTACAAGAGCATCGCCGAACTGGCCCACGAACAGGGTAAAAAAGTGGGTGTGATCTCAAGCGTGTCTCTGGATCATGCCACCCCGGCCGCCTATTACGCCGGCGTGCCCAACCGGGGTTACATGAACAACATCGCCACCCAGCTGGCTGAGTCCGGTTATGAATTTTTCGGCGGCGGCGGCCTGGTGGCTCCGACCGGACCGGCTCGAAACGGCGATACGGCCAACCCCGTCTGGGATCTTCTGACGGAAAACGGATACGATGTGCTCAACGACCGTGATGCCATCATGAATCTTAAACATCAGCCCAAAGACCGTGTCGTGTGCATCAACCCCTGGCTTCAGGACAGCCAGGCCATGCCTTACGCCATCGATCGTCCGGCCTCCAACCTGTCCCTGCGGGAGATGACCGAAGTGGCCATTGCCTGCCTGTCCAGAAAAGACCGGGGCCGTCACTGGTTCAACGACAACCGGGGCTTCTTCCTGATGGTTGAAGGCGGCAAGATCGACTGGGCCTGCCATGCCAATGACGCCCGGGCCACCATCGGTGACATGCTGGCCTTTGACGACGCCGTCGGCGCCGCCCTTGATTTTTATAAAAAACACCCCTTTGAAACCCTGATCGTGGTCACCGGCGACCATGAAACCGGCGGTATGACCATCGGCCACGCCACCACCGGCTACGGCGCCAACTACGAAGCGCTGCTCGGCCAGACCAACAGTTTCACCTATGTGGCACAGAATCAGTGGGCCGCCCACAAGGCCGCCTTCCAAGCCGGTTACAACTGGGAGCTGGACGACAACCTGTCCGGCAACGCCGAGATGATCAGTCTGATGGAAACCGCCTTCGGCCTTTCCTATGACTCCCTCAACGCCTACCAGAAGGAAAAGCTCGAAGACGCCTACGATAAATCCATGGTCGGCACAAACGACAACAGCAACGATGAAAACAAACTGCTCTATGGCGGATACGAACCGATCATCGTGACCATCACCCATATTCTCAACGAAAAGGCCAGCGTCGGCTGGACCTCTTATTCCCACACCGGTGTTCCGGTACCCGTCTTCGCCCAGGGATTCCAGGCCAAACGGTTCGAAGGATTCTACGACAACACCGACATTGCCAAAAAACTGGCGAAAATCATGCGCATCCGTCAGGATCTGCCGGTCGAAAAATAATGCTGCCGCATGCGTGATCATCACGGCGCCTCGATCATCGAGGCGCCGTTTGTTGTCTATTAAACCCGAGGAAAACCATGTCACCGTTTCGCCAGGAACTGCTTTTTTCATTCATCATCGCCTTGATCTGTCTTGTTCTTTTTTTCATCGACATCGCCCGGATTCCCGCGGCCCCCAAAGGCCACCACGACCGGGCGCGGATCACCGCCGTGGACAACAGCCGCGTGAAAGTGAACCTCATCGTCAAAACCAATGCCCAATACCTGACGGCACGATTTTTAAGCGGTCCGTGTGAAGGAACGGACATCGAGGTGACGAACATGCTCACCGGCAAAATGGAACTCGATGAATTCTACGAGGAGGGCAAGGTCATTCTGGTGGAATATCAGATCAAGGACGGCCAGGCCGTCAACGGAGTGGCCCGGGGGTATTACCGGCTTCACCTCGAACTTCTGCTCATCGGACTGTTTACCCTTCTTCTGGTTTCCATCGCCGGGGTGACCGGCATCAAAGCCGCCCTCTCGTTCATCTTTGCGGCCCTGGTGCTTTGGAAACTCTTTTTCCCCTTGATTCTGATGGGCTATCCGCCCCTCCTGACCGGTCTTGCCATCGTGGCCATCCTGACCGCCGTCATCTGTTTTTCCGTGGGAGGCCTGACGCTCAGGGGAGTGACCGCCTTTACCGGCTCCATGGCCGGCCTTTTGGTCACCTGCGGCCTTGCGGTCTGGTTCGGCGGACTGTTTCACCTGCACGGCGCGGTGAGGCCCTTTGCCGAGATGCTTCTTTATTCGGGCTATTACGATCTGAACCTCAAAGACATTTTCATCGCCAGCGTTTTTCTGGCCTGTTCGGGCGCCGTGATGGACCTGGCCATGGACATCGCCGCCACCATGGATGAAATCAAACGCAGACAGCCGGACATCGGCCGGTTCGAACACCTCCGCTCCGGGCTCCGGGTCGGACGGGCCGTCACCGGCACCATGACCACCACCCTGCTTCTGGCCTACTCGGGAAGTCACATCACCATGTTCATGGTCTTTCTGGCCAAGGGCCTTCCCCTGGAAAACCTGCTCAACGCCCCCTTTGTCGCCGCTGAAATCCTCAATATCCTGGTGGGCAGTTTCGGCGTGGTGACCGTGGCGCCCCTGACGGCCGTCGCGGCGGCCTTCATCTACCGTGTCCGGCAGCCCGGCATGACACCCCGGAAAAAAGGTCAACCGGCCTTAGCCTGGGTTGGCGCGCTGTTTCACAAAGTGTAGGAGGCAATCGGACTCAGGGCGTTGCCCCGGCCCAAAGGATGGCCAAGGTGTCGCGGAGTTCCGATTGAAAATCGATGCGCAGGAGGCGAAGTTCCTCTTTCTCGAGCACCTGCCGGAGAATGGGGGCCGGTTCGGCGATCTGCCAGAGGCCGATGCACAGGGCGAAGCTCCGCATGATCAGCCGGGCCGCCTGATCGAAGGACAGGGCCGGAAAAAGATCGGACAGGATCCCGGCGGCCGAGAAGACGCGTTCACGGAGGCTTATCTTGCAGGCGTAAGCCGTTTCGAAATCGATGTTCTTTTCGAGGATTCCATTGAAAATACTGGCCAGTTTCATGAACACCGGCGCCTCGTCGATGTACCCGCAGACCAGATCGATCAAGGCCTCAACCCTGGGCTCGGCCAGGGTTTCCAGCCGGGTGATCCAGCCGTTGATGAACACTTCAAGCAACGCCATATAGATTTCTTCACGGGTCCTGAAGTACAGGTAGATGGTCCCCTTGGCCATGTTGGCCCGTTTGGCGATGGATTCCACCGTGGCCGGTTTTCCGTCGTTTTCATCGAACAGGGCCAGGGCCGAATCGAGAATGATCCGACGCTTGATCTCTTTCTGTTCATGGTCAATGGCGCGTCTGATCATCATCCGTCCGGTCTCTTCGGGTGTCTTTTTCACGAAAGGTGGCCCGTCCACAGCGTGAAAGGTTCTTTATCTCAATATTTTTTACCCCTGTAAACCCTTTTGTGTTTGACAAAATGACTATTGGTCATTAAGCTGAGATCCAAACTGACCATCAGTCATTTAACCTCGCCCCAGAGCGCCGGTTTCATTTATTATCAAACACAGGAGGCCCCCATGCACGGTACCATCCCCCAGACCATCGACCGCCTGCGCCGCTGTTTCGACGAAGGCCGGACCCAGTCCCTGGATCAGCGGACGAGACGCCTGACCACACTGAAAAATGCCATTGTCCGCCATGAACCCGATATCATGGCCGCGCTCAAAGCCGACCTCAACAAATCAGGTCCGGAAGCCTTCATGACCGAAATCAACGTGGTCATCCATGAGATCGAGCACACCCTCAAACATCTGAAACGCTGGATGCGTCCCCGCAGGGTGCGGACCCCCCTCAGCCTTCAGCCGGCAAGGAGTTACATCCATCACGACCCTCTGGGCGTCGCACTGATCATCGGTCCCTGGAACTACCCGTTCAACCTGACCTTCTGCCCGCTGGTGGGCGCCCTTGCCGCCGGGAACACGGCCCTTGTGAAACCGTCGGAACTGGCGCCCCGCACCTCGGCGCTCACCCGGGAACTGATCGAAAGATATTTCTCGGACGGCAGTGTGGCGGTCATCGAAGGCGGCGCCGATGCAACCACCGAGATCCTGACCCACAGGTTCGATACCATTTTCTTCACCGGCGGCGAGGCGGTGGGACGAATCGTCATGACGGCCGCAGCCCGGCACCTGACACCGGTCACGCTGGAGTTGGGAGGCAAAACCCCCTGTGTGGTCGACAGCACCGTGGACCTTCCTCTGGCCGCCCGGCGCATTGCCTGGGGGAAATTCATGAACGCAGGCCAGACCTGCGTGGCGCCCGACTATCTGCTGGTCCAGCGGGCCGTCAAGGACGGGCTCGTCAAGGAACTCCAGTCCGCCGTCCGGCGTTTTTTCGGCGATGATCCCCGTCAAAGCCCGTTTTACGGACGCATCGTTCATGAAAAACACCTCAACCGGCTCAAGGGCCTGAGAGCCTCCGGCACCATCATCAGCGGAGGCGATTGCGACGAAGCCGTGAAATACTTGGCGCCGACCCTGATGGACGGCGTTTTGCCGGACGCACCCATCATGCAGGAGGAAATCTTCGGACCCATCCTGCCGATCATCCCTTACGAGGCCCTGGACGAGGCCATCGCCTGCATCCGGGAACGACCCAAACCCCTTGCGCTTTATGTTTTTTCAAAGGACAGCCGCGTCATCGAGCGTGTGATCGCCGAAACCTCCTCCGGCGGGGTCTGCGTCAACGACACCCTGATGCAGATCTCCTCCACCGAACTGCCCTTCGGCGGCGTAGGGCCGAGCGGCATGGGCAGTTATCACGGCAAGGCGAGTTTCGACACCTTCACCCACCGTAAAAGCGTACTCAAACGGGCCACCTTCGTGGACCCGTGGTTCCGGTACGCACCGTTCAAGCCCTACCTCAGGGCCATTCTCCGGGCCGTGTCGTAAACCGCTTGGGGCGGCATGGGAGATGATGCCGTCAGGGGTCCTTGCCGGTCACCAGCTCATGGGTCAGGACAAAGGGAAGCCGGAAGGTCTGGACAAAGGTATCGACCAGGGCCGACGAAAGACCGGTCACGGACTTGGGCAGAATCCTGAGCCGGGGGTCATCCAGATGGCCTTCAACCTTGAGGGGTACGGAGAGAAGGCTCCGGTTCTTCCCGCCGAGAATCCGTCCCGCCACCGGAATCCGGTCGATGACCCCATCCACCGTTTTGAAGGGAGAGGCCAGAACCGTAAGGTCAAGCGATCGGGTTTCCAGATCGATGTACCCGTGGGCGTAAAAATTGATCCCGGCCCCGACCACCATGGCCCGGGCGATGTGGATATTGTTGCCGGTGACGGTTCCGCTGATGTCGATGGTATCGTAGCGGTAGCCGGCGGTGCTCAAATGCTCGACGGGATTCCGGGAAAACAGCTCGGTCAGGTCGAGCAGAGCGAGGATCCGGGACAGGATGCGGGCTTTGTCGATGACCCCGTCTGACGCCCGGAGCATGAAACGCCCCCCGCCGATCATGTCGGGGGTGCCGGACATATCGGCATCCAGGACCATCCGGCCGGTGATCCGGGTGTCGTCTTCCCCGAGGCAGGCCATCAGCCGCTCAAGGGAAAGGGGGGCTTGCCGGTCCGTCCCGGCATGGAGGTCCATGGAAAAGGCCGGCAGAAACACGTCCCCTCGGACCGACACACCGCAGACCTCTCCGTCCTCGACCGTCATCCGTGCGCCCCGGTCCGGAAGAAAGGCGAGGGTACCCGACCCTCCGGATACGGTCAACGTCTGGGGCCGACCCGGCCGGGTCCATGTCAGGTCGCCGAGCCGCCAGTCCGCCGCCGTTCCCGTCCCCCGGATCAGACCTTGGGTCAGCGTAAGGCCCCGGCCGCCGGGCAGGGGGAGATTCATGTCTTCCAGGACGGCCTGGCCCAGGACCGTGATGGGCATGCCCCCGTCCCTGGGCCAGGTCAGCCGGAGCTCTGCGTCAACGATTCCCTGAACGTGCCGGCCCTTTTCCAGGACAAACCCCAGGGTTTCTCCCCGCACCTGACCTCGAACGTCCAGGGACACGACAGACGCCTCCGCCTCACCGCCCCGGGGAATCTCGCCCCGGATCTCGACCCTGCGGGAATCATGCGCCATCGCAAGCCGTCGGATCACGATGGACCGGGGACCCACAGCCACATCACCGTTGGTTACAATCGGCCTGCCCTGATCGTCCGCGTGCCGGATTGTTCCCGAAACGGCCCAGACCCCGTCCTCCAGCGTGACCACCAGGGGATCCAGATCACAGGGAAGACGGGGTGCAAGGATGTCCGGAAGACCTCCGGGAGTCCTCAGCCGTGTCGCGAATGAAGGCGTCAGAGCTCCCCGGACCGTCACCGTTCCTTCCGGGCGGGACGCTAACGGGTCGGTCACCCGGCCGGACAGGGTCAGGGTCTGATCGGCGACCGTGACCGTCATCAGGCTTGTCTCAAGCGACGTGTTCGAAAACTCAAGGCCCGGACTGCTGATTCGAACCGGATCGGCAAATCCCGGAAGGGTTGCCGAAACTCCCCCGGATGCCACCGTTCCCCGATACGTCAGGGTGTTGGTTTGTTTGATGAAACCCTGTAATTGGAAGTTTTCAAGATCCACCCGGCCATCCATGCCGGTCAGGCGGGGTGAGAGGAACCGGGCCGTTGCCGGTATCCGGATCAGATGATCATAAAGGGCGCCGGTATCGATGCGGGCGCTTAAGGTCTCGACGGCAATCGTCGGATCGGCGCCGAACCGGAACCGTCCAGAGCTCCTTCTCACTGCGGTTTTTCCAAAAAATCCGGCCAGACGGTCCCAGCGAACCTCTCCGGAATCGATGACAAGGACGCCGCCTCCGATGGTAAATCGCTCGGACAACTGCCGGTCAAACCAATCGGCCCGGATGCCGGACATCCGGATCACGGGCCGCAGATGCCCCAGACGATCGCCCAGCGAAAGATGAATCAGGGCTCTGCCCGCGAGCCCGTCGAACCGGTCCGGATCATCACGAACGGCGGGCCTGTCCATAACCCGGTCAAGCATGTCGGGCAAAGCCGACAGATCGGCATCGATCGTCACCTCGGAGGAAAAACGGGGGGCCTCGCCGTCGGCCAGCTCCAGGTCAAAGGCCCCGCCCCTTGCGACGGAAGCGCCCAGGCGGCCTTCGATGGCACGGCCCATAAGCCGGGCCTTCTCCACGGCAAGCGTTCCCGACACCCCGTCTGCGGTCAACGTCGTCTCCGGAATGCGCACTCTCGCCCCGGTCACCGTTGCGGCCATCGTCATTTGGGCCGGATCACGCCATTGGGCGTCTGTTCCCCTGAACCGGAACTGCCCTTCAGCTATACGGCCTTCGGGTATTATGTCTTTCACACGGCGAAACACGGGATGATCCATGCGAAGGGTTTCCTCGAGCATGGCCCAGAACGGTTCGAGGTTCAACCGGTGAACCCCGGTGTCCAGAGCCCACACCCTGACACCGTCCGGCAGGTCCCTGAGACTCAGGTCAAGGGTCATCGTATCCGCAACGGATGAACGACAGCGTCCTTCGACACGGATCTCGTTTTTCGAGAGACGGGCGGCCAGCCGCAGGTTTGATGCCGACCAGCGCGCATCGTTCGCCCCGATACTCCGTCCCGCGGCATCGTGCAGGACCATGATCCGCCCCTCCTCAACGGTCACATCGAGGTCCAATCCCTCAGGCGGAGAAGACGAATCGGTCTTCATGTGCATCAGGGCGTCCGGCGAGACGATCTCACAGACCGGACGAATCAGCCGGAGACCGCCCGGAACCATACGTCCCCGGAGCAGTGCCCACAGGTCCGGGGATATCCGTATTGCCGGCACGGAAAGCACGAAAGCCTGATGATCGATGCGCACATCGGCCAACACGGCATGGGGCTGCGGCAGCCAGTTGACGGACAGTCGGGCGATACGGACGTCGCCCCCGGTCTCCCGGGACAGCCGATCCTCAAGGAACCTGCGGGCCCCCGACCACTCAACCCAGACCGGCAGCCCCGCCGTCAAAAGGGCCGCCAGCGCCATCAGGCCGAACATCGTGCGTTTGATTCTCATGGGTCACTCCCGTCCAAATCGAAATCAAAAAAAGCCCGGCCGGATAAACGTCTTATCGGTGGTATCGACCGACCCGGTTATGTTATAGTAGCCCCTGTGATCGACATCAACCCCTGATCAAGCGAAGAGAGATGAGCGATGCAGACCATGACGCCCCAACAGATCACCGTATTGTTTCTTGCCCTGGCCATCCTGCTCGGCGTGGCCCGGACCCTGGGTGAAATCGCCCGGCGCTTCCACCAGCCCGCCATTCTGGGCGAACTGCTGGCCGGTGTTCTTTTAGGGCCCACGATTCTGGGCCGGATCGCCCCGAACGCCATGGCCTATCTTTTTCCCGCTGCGGGGCCCAACGCCATTGCCCTTGACGCCGTCACCACCCTTTCCATCGCCCTGTTTCTTCTGGTGGCCGGCATCGAGGTGGATCTGTCGACCATCTGGCGCCAGGGTACCCTGGGCATCCGCATCGGCATCGGCAGCATCGTCCTTCCCTTTTTCTTCGGGTTCACCACCGCCTGGTTTTTCCCCGAAATCATGGGCGGCAGCACGGGTCCGGCCCGCCTGGTCTTCGCGCTCTTCTTCGCGACGGCCCTGTCGATTTCCGCGTTGCCGGTCATCGCCAAAACCCTGATGGACATGGGCCTTTACCGCAGCGACATGGGCATGGTGGTGGTCAGCGCCGCCGTGTTCAACGACCTTTTCGGCTGGATTGTCTTTGCGGTGATTCTGGGGATGATGGACACCGCAGGCGGACATGGTCACCCCATCGGCATGACCATCGCGATGACCCTGGTCTTCGCCGCCGCCATGCTGACGGTGGTCCGCTGGCTGATTCACAAGGTGCTGCCCTACCTCCAGGCCTACACCCAATGGCCCGGCGGCGTCCTCAGCTTTGCCCTGACCCTGTCCATGCTCGGGGCGGCCTTTACCGAATGGATCGGCATCCACGCCATTTTCGGGGCCTTTCTGGTGGGTGTGGCCATCGGCGATTCCTCCCATCTGCGGGAGAGAACGCGGGTGACCATCGACTACTTCATTTCGTTTATCTTCGCCCCGCTGTTCTTTGCAAGCATCGGGCTTAAAATCAATTTCCTGGCCCACTTCGACGTCCTGCTGGTCATCACGGTCCTTTTCATGGCCTTCGCCTGCAAGCTGGCCGGAGGCTATCTGGGAGCCCGGTGGGGCCAAATGACCAACCGGGAAAGCTGGGCCGTGGGCTTCGCCATGAATTCTCAAGGGGCCATGGGCATCATCCTGGGCCTTCTGGCCATGAATGCCGGACTGATCGACAACCGCCTGTTCGTCGCCGTGGTGATCATGGCCATGGTCACATCGATGATCAGCGGGTCGGGCATGCGCATGGTTCTCCGCCCCAAAGCCCAGAGAAAATTGTACCGCACGCTGTCCACCCGGCATTTCATCCGGAATCTTTCCGGCAACACGGCCCTTGGCGCCATCCGTGAACTGGTGACCATGGCGGCCGAAAGCACCGGCCTTGATGCAGAAACCATGGAAAAAGCCGTGCGGGAACGGGAGCAGGCCCTGCCCACCGGGATCGGCAAAGGCGTGGCCCTTCCCCATGCACGAATTAACGGTCTGGACGGGCCCATTGTTGTGGTGGGCATCTCGGATCTCGGGATCGATTTCGACGCCCCGGACGGCCAGCCGGCCAACCTGATCTTTCTTGTCTTGACCCCCGTGGACAACCCCGTGGTGCATCTGGAACTGATCGCGGAAATCGCCCGGCTGGCCAAAGGATCCAATCTGACCGAACAGGTGCTGAAAACGTCGGCCTACACGGATTTTCTAGCTTTGATCAAAAGCCTGTCCATCGAAGCCAAACCGGCCTAATCCAGGGGGGTTCGTGAGAACATCATCCGCCCCGCATGAACACGATGACGGCCGGCGCAGGCCCCGGATGTCGTCACGGGGAGTGGCATCGAAGACGGCCGTCAGGGTTTGTTTCGGCCCGAAAACGCACCGCCCAGGACCGCAAGGGACACCAGAACCAGAACGGCCACGGTGATTTTGGAGGCGCACCCGCCGAAACGGGGGAGAATCATCCGGGGCAGCACCCAGAGGTAGACGGCGGTATGGAGCACGCCGATGGAGCCGACCCGGACCCAGCGGTTCACGGCCGAGCTTCCGTGAGGGAGATGATCAGCCGGGCGTTATCCACGCGGACCGGATACCGGGTCAGCGGTTTGCGGGCCGGCCCCGAAATCACGTCGCCCTGGTAATTGAACACCGACCCCATGACACTGCAACAGCGGACCCGGTCCCTCTCGGCGGTCGGATCGATCCGACGTCCCCCGATGTGGGTGCACCGGTTTTTAAGCGCATAAAAGGTGCCGTCAAGACCGTGGAACAGAAGGATGGGGGCTTCAAGGCCCTTGCCTTCCAGGCGAATGGCGCCGCCGGGCCGAAGGATTTCGCCGGCCCGTTTCATGCCCACCTGAATTTCCCCGCCGGAAAGGGACCAGCAGCCGTCGTCGGCCGGGCCCCTGGTGTCGCAGATGCCAAAAATCTTCTTGAAAAGACTCATGCTCGCTTCTCCTCTGAGGGCGTTAAGATCATTCCATCAGTTTCGTTACCGCCTGCTCCAGACCGTCCAGACTCAACTCGTACATGGGAAAGATGTTCCGGATCGTGTTAATGGTCTGGGTGTAGTGCCAGATATGGGCGGGAACCGGGTTCAACCATACCGAATGTTTGAAGGTTTCCGCAAGGAATTTCAGACGTTCGATGCTGGACTTGCCGCTCCGGTCCTGGACGTAGATGGACCCGTCCCGGGCCATCAGTTCATAGGGCGCCATGCTGGCGTCGCCCACGAAGATCAGTCGTGTTTCCGGGTCGCGCTTGATGAAGCTGTCAATTTTCACCGGCTTGCGATAGCGGGACGGGTCCTCCCAGACCGTGTCGTAGACGGTGTTGTGGAAGAAATAGGTTTTCACGTCCTTGAACTGGGCCCGGGCGTAGTCGAACAGGGTCTGAACCACCGACACGTAAGGATCCATGGACCAGCCGCCGTTGTCGATGGCCAGAATCACCTTGAGCCGGTCCCTCAGGCTGGATTCGAAAACGATCTCGATTTCCCCGGCATTCTTCATGGTCTGGTAGATGCTTTCATCGACGTTGATCGTGTCCTTTGGACCGGCGGGCACCAGATTCCGCAAGCGTTTCAGCGCCTCTCCCACCATGGACTGGGTCAGGGGTCCGTAACCCGAATAGTCCTTGTACCGACGCTCGCCGGCCACCTTGACCGCCGATTTGTTCCGGGATTCGCCGCCCACGCGCATGCCGCCGGGGTGGTACCCGGAATGGCCCACCGGCGACGTGCCGCCGGTACCGATCCACTTGTTGCCGCCGTCATGGCGCTCGGTCTGATCCTGAAGCCGTTTTTTGAAGTATTCCAGCAGCTCTTCGGGACTGTATTTGCTCATTTCCTTGGGGTCAAGGCCCAGCGCGTCGGCCAGCTGTTTGGGGTCCTTCAGCCACTCGTCGAGCAGGGCCTTGGCCACGGCGTCCATTTCAAGGCCTTCCATGGCAGGAAGTTCCACCCCCTTGAAATAATAGGCGAACACCTGATCGTAGACATCGAAATGCCTTTCACTTTTCACCAGGATGGACCGGGCCGCCGTGTAAAAATCGTCGATGGAGTTGACCAGGCCGGTCTTGAGGGCCTTCTGGAGAATCAGAAAGGAGGTGGGACTGACCGGCAGCCCCACCTCTTTGAGCTTGTAGAAAAAATCGATAAACATGGGGAGCCCCCCTCTCTAGAACATCCGTCGCCGGGCCAGCTGCTGCTGGGCCCGTGAGTAATCCGGACTTTTCTTGAACAAGACCCCCAGAAAGGGCACCTCGCCCTTGATCAGCTGCTTGGCGGTAAAATCGGGGTCGGCATCCAGGGCCCGGATCCAGTTGATCAGTTCCCGGGTGGCCGGTTTTTTCTCGATGCCGTCCATCTCCCTCATTTTATAAAACGTGGCGATGGCGTTTTCGGCCAGGTCCGCGGAGAGATCCGGAAAATGCACGGTGATGATCTTGCGCATCATCTTGGGATCCGGAAAGGCGATGTGATGAAAGTTGCACCGGCCGAGGAAGGGGTCGGACAGATCCTTCTTGGCGTTGGAGGTGATCAGGATCACCGGCCGGGTGAGAGCCCGGACCGTCTTGTCGATTTCGATGATATCGAACTGCATCTGATCAAGGACGTCGAGCATGTCGTCCTGAAAATCCGTATCGGCCTTGTCGATTTCATCGATCAGAAGCACGGTGCGCTGCTCGGCCGTGAAGGCCTGGCCGATCTTGCCCATTTTGATGTACTCTTCGATGTTACTCACGTCCCGGGACGAATCCCCGAACCTGCTGTCGTTCAGACGGGTCAAGGTGTCGTACTGGTACAGGGCCTCGACCAGTTTCATGCTGGATTTCACGTTGAGCACGATCAGCGGCATCTTGAGACTTTCGGCGATGGCGTGGGCCAGCATGGTTTTGCCTGTTCCCGGCTCGCCCTTGAGCAAAAGCGGCATTTCAAGGGCCATGGAAATATTGACGATTTTCGCCAGCTCCTCATCCAGCACGTATTTGCGGGCACCGGTGAAGGTGGCCCGTGATTCCTGATCAGACATAACAGACCTCAATGTGGTTGAAAGATTGAAAATTCGGGGGTTCGGCCGCGGCCTCGCCCCAGCGTGTCAGATCCCCCTGATTTTCGCCGACAGATCCCTTGTCATTTCAAGCACCTTCATCGCCATCGGAAGGGATAGTGAACCGGTTCCGCAACTGGGGGTGATCAGGGTCTGGCGGACGATCGTCTCCCGCGACAGTCCCAGATCCATCAGACGGCGAAGCTGGTCTTCCCACATAACCAGCAGTGAATCGGCGGTTTCCCGCTCGATGGCCTCGACGGGCGAGGTGGGCACGATACCCGAGGCCAGAATGCCGCCCCGGTCCATGAACGCCTTGATATGGCTGCCGTAGAGCATGAATTTGTCAAAATAGGAATAGGCGTCGAAACTGATCACGTCCAGATCCGAATCCAAAAGCAGGTCCCATTCCGTGTTGGCGCAGACATGGACCCCCGACAGGCCGCCCTCTCCGTGGACGGCGGCGCTCAGTTCCCCAACGGCTTCCCGGACCGCCTCCTTGGTAATGGTCAGGAAGGCCGAGGACCCGAAGCCGGCCAGGGCCGGTTCATCGAAAAACACGATGACCGGGCGTCCGAATACCCCGAGGGCCCGGGTCTGCCAGGCGGCCTTGAGGGCCAGATGCTTGATCATCACGTCCCGCACCTGATCATCGTAAAACACGGCCCGGCCCTCGCGGTCCGTGACGCCGGTGCCGAAGGTGACGGGCCCGGTGATCTGGCCCTTGACGGCATACGGTTTGTCCGGCAGCGCGGCGACCATGTCGATGAAGGTGCGCACCCCTGAGGCCTCGGCCCCGTCCATGGCGAACCGGGACCCGTTCAGATCGGCGCCACCGTCGGTGATCATCAGGTAGTCTTCGTAAAAGGCCAGGACGTCCTCGTCAAAACCTTCGCGATCTTTGTCGATAAACGTCCGGTCCTTCTCGACGGTCACGCCGGGCAGTCCGGGCATGAACTGGGCGATCATTCCGGCTTCCCGGAACACCGGCAGCTGAACCCAGAGGGGAATCTCCGGGGTATGGTCGAGAACTCGTTGGGTGGCCGCCGCATAATCGTTCATGGGCAGACTACCGATCAGGGCAGGACGTCCGTTTGCGCTGAAACTCTCCATTATCTCTTCATCCTTTGATCTCGCTGACTTATATGATTGACACCATGGGAACCCGGTGCTATGGTTTTCCGTTCGAATCGAACATATTAAACACGATTGGACAAAAAAGCAAATCATTGCTGATTTTTTAACAATTCCCGGAGGGAGGATTCTATGTTCGGCTTAGGGCCCATGGAACTGACAATCATTCTGGTCATTATTCTGATTATCTTCGGTGCGGGACGCCTGCCCGAAATCGGTTCAGGCATCGGCAAAGGCATCAAGAATTTCAAGAAATCCATGAAGGACACCGAAAACGAAAAAATCGAAGACAAAGACAAAAAAGATCCGGACGCTTAACCGCCCGGCCGTTTTTGTTTTCCCCGCCCGTTTTGGACGACTCAACAGATTGATACCATTAACCCAAACCAAATCAAGGAGATAGCATGTCAAACCTGGTTGCGGTCATAGAGACAAAAAAAGGAACCATCCGAATCAAACTGCACGACGACAAAACGCCCTACACCGTGGCGAATTTCGTCAACCTCGCCCGTCGTGAATTTTACAAAGGCCTGAAATTCCACCGCGTGATCGCCGACTTCATGATTCAGGCGGGTTGCCCCTACGGCACGGGCACCGGTGACCCCGGCTACCGGTTCGACGACGAATTCAACAAAGATCTGCGCCACGACCGTGCCGGCATCCTTTCCATGGCCAATGCGGGACCGGGCACCAACGGCAGTCAGTTTTTCATCACCCACGGCCCCACGCCCCACCTGGACGACCGTCATACGGTGTTCGGCGTGGTGGAAAGCGACGAAGATCAAAAGGTGGTCAACAAAATCAGCAAGGGCGATGTGATCATCAACATCACCATCGAAGGCGATACCGCGGATCTGATGGCCCGGACGGCCGACAAGGTCGACCAGTGGAACGCCACCCTGACCAAATACTTCCACAACCTTCTGCCGGCCTGATCGTCCGACGCCGGCGGTTCCGATCGTGCGGCAAGCGTCTTGCCCGTCACTGCCCCGGCTCCGGCCGGGGCTTTTTTTTGATGTACGTTTTCCCCAGCATGTTCACGGCCCCCATGTACCAGGCCACGGCCGCGGCATCCCCCTCGAGCAGAAGCCTCTTTTCAATGACGGCCGTCATCAGGGCCTTGGGTTTTCCCTTGGCGATGTCGGCCATCACCCGGGCGCCGTCATCGGTCGTCGCCCAGGTGAGTCGGCACTGGGGCGACGGATGATTTCCCCGCCGTGACCTTACCCGCCCCGCTTCAAACCGGAATGTCCTGGCCACCGCCCCGTCCTTGGCGTCCATGACCAGCACCAGATCCTTTTCCGCCAGCCTGGTTCTAAACGCCGCCTGCTTCCAGGCCGTATAGCGGAACAGCAGATAAAATCCGTACATCCACATCGTCAGTTTCATGCTCACCCTCTTTCTTTCGATCATCCATATTTTTTACGATAGTTCAAACGTCACCCTCATACCATGGCCGTCCCGGAAAAGTAAAGCCCGCAGGGTCCATCGACAAAATTCTTGAAGCAGAATTGGTTCTCGGCTATAAATTGGTCATTGATGTTGACACACAAACCTTCAAACCATGTTTGGAATCAATCCATGCGATCACTGCTTCCAGCCCTTTCAATCCTCCTTCTTTTTCTTTGCTGCCCGTCCTTTGCCGCCGCTCAGTGCATTCAGGGGGACTGCCGTTCCGGCAAGGGCATTTACAAAGGTAAAAATTACATTTACCGCGGCGAATTCGACCAGGCCCGATTCAACGGCACCGGCACGAAAACCTACGACGACGGGAAAAAATACAGCGGTCAATTCAAAGACGGTTACTTTCACGGCCAGGGGATCTTCACCTTTCCCAACGGTGAGCGATATGAAGGCGAGTTGAAAAACGGGATGTTCGAGGGAACGGGCGTGTATGTCTACCCCAACGGCGAGCAGTACACCGGCGAATTTTCCGGCGACCGGTTCAACGGCCAGGGGATTTACGCCTTTCCCAACGGTGAGGTGTACGAGGGTCGGTTCAAGGACGGAAAAATGCACGGCCGGGGCATCTACACCTATCCGGACGGCAAGAAATACGAAGGCGACTTTGAAAACGGCCGCCCCAACGGCCAGGGCACCCTGACCGGCGATCTGGGAAACACCTATGTCGGTGAGTTCAAAAACGCCTTACGGCACGGAACCGGAACCCTCACCTATGCCAACGGCCGGGTGTATTCCGGTGAATTCAAGGACAACGAACCCAGCGGCGAGGGGACCTTGACCGACACGGACGGCAGTGTGCTCAAGGGCCGGTTCGAAAAGGGACGGCTGAACGGGTTCGGGGTCAAGATCATTTCGGAAAAAGAGCGTTATACCGGTGAATTCAAAGATAATTTATTCGACGGAACAGGAACCTACGCCTATCCGGACGGGCGGGTCTACACCGGAGAATGGAAAAACAACCTGCCCAACGGAAGGGGCAAGGTCGTCTACCCCGGCGGACAGGCCGCCGAGGGTGTGTTTGTCGACGGAATTCTGAAAAAAGACTGAGCGGCCTGCCGTTCAACCCGGCCCGTGGTCTTCCATGAGGCGTTCATAGATCCCGGCCTCCTGATCCTTTCCCCGCTTGCGGCACCCCTGGGCATAGATCCGGCATTTTTCCCTCAGCACCTCCCGGGTCTTCCGGGCCTGAGCGTCCGTCAGAAGGCCTGAGGCCAAAAGGCGGGAGAGCGACCGGATTCTGAACCGGTCCAGTCCCGGCGCCCGGGAAAGCTGGTCCTCGTGCCCGCCCCGTTTGATCACATGGCGCTCTGTCGTCGTATAGATGGGCCTACGGCAGCCGATCCTCAGCCACAGATCGTAATCCTCACAGGCCGGCAGGCTTTCATCGAACAGCCCCACCTCATCGAAGAGCGACCGCTTGATCATCACCGCCGAGGGACTGACCAGGCAGAGGTGAAGCGACGGCTCGAACATCATGCCCGAGGGTTTTTTGTGCTTGTTCATCGGGTTGACCCGTTTGCCGTTCCTGATCCAGATTTCCTCGCACTGACAGATCAGGGCCTCCGGGTGTTCCCTGAAAAACGCCATCTGGGCCGAAAGCTTTTCCTTTTCCCAGAGATCATCGGAATCAAGAAAGGCAAGGTATTCGCCCCGGGCCCGGGTTATCCCGGCATTTCTCGCCGCGCTGACCCCCCGGTTCGGCTGAACGATCCGCTGTATCCGATCGCCGTAGGCGGCCAGACGGTCTCCGGTATCGTCGGTGGAACCGTCATCGACAACCAAAACCTCAACGGGCTCATAGGTCTGCGCCAGAACCGAGTCCACGGCCTCGCACACCGTAACGCTTCGGTTGTAGGTGGGAATGATCACCGAGACCTGTGGGCAGGAGTGGTTCGATCGGCCGCAGGGTGTCATTGCATTTCCTTTTGGCCTTGTTTATAATACGAATCCATCGTCAATGAATACCTCCATGGGAGACCCTAAATGGCACACATCACCATACCCGGTTTAACAACCCTGTCGATCGATCACCTGGTTCTGGACTACAACGGCACCCTGGCCGTGGACGGCCAATTGCGTGACGGCGTCGCCGAACGGTTGACGGCCCTGTCCCGCGACATGGCTGTTCACATTTTAACCGCCGACACCTTCGGAACCGTCACGGACACCTTCCGGGACCTGCCCTGCACCGTGTCCATTCTGGAGCCCGGCTGCCAGGATCAGGCCAAGCTCAATTACGTGAAAATTCTCGGGGCCGGTCACACGGCCTGCATCGGCAACGGGCGCAACGACCACCTGATGCTCAAGGAGGCGGCCCTGGGCATTGCCGTGATCCTGGATGAAGGGGCGGCTGCCGTGACGCTTCTCGCCGCGGACATGGTGACCACACGGATCACCGACGCCCTGGATCTTTTGCTCAAACCCAAACGCCTGGTCGCCGGCCTCCGCTGCTGAGGACCTCAAGAAAAACGGGGCGCCCATGGGGCCGCCCCGTTTTGATTATCTTTTCCGTCTACCCCGGCGGGCGGTCACGCCTTGTTCAGCCGGACCCGGACGGCATTGGCATGGCCGTCGAGGCCCTCGATTTTTGCCAGCGTCATGATGTCGTCAGCCTCATCCTCGAAGGCCTGCCGGGTATAATAGATCAGGCTGGTCTTCTTGGTGAAATGCTCGACGGACAGGGCCGAGGAGAACCGGGCCGTCCCGGCGGTGGGCAGCACGTGGTTCGGTCCTGCGATGTAATCCCCGATGGGTTCCGGCGTATGGGCCCCCAGAAACACCGCTCCGGCGTTTTTCACCTTGCCCAC
This sequence comes from Desulfatiferula olefinivorans, assembly GCF_054657895.1. Taxonomy (NCBI): domain Bacteria; kingdom Pseudomonadati; phylum Thermodesulfobacteriota; class Desulfobacteria; order Desulfobacterales; family Desulfobacteraceae; genus Desulfatiferula; species Desulfatiferula olefinivorans. The sequence continues at coordinate 39,730 of NZ_BAAHXV010000025.1, forward strand.
ATGGTCAAAGGGGTTTTCGACCAGAAGCTCCAGATGTTCGGTGGCAATACCGTTGGCCAGTTCGATGGCCGTATCGATATCCGGAACCACCATGATGGCGCCGAAATGGTTCAGGGACTCCTCGGCGATCTCGCGGCGGGGCAGGGTTTCAAGCTGTTTTTCAAGGGCGGCCGCCGTCTTTTCGGCCACGTCCCGTGAGGTAGTCAGCAGTACGGCCGAGGCCACCCTGTCATGTTCGGCCTGGGAAATCATATCGGCCGCCGCGTGCTCGGGGTTGGCCGATGCGTCTGCGATGACGAGAATCTCGCTGGGCCCGGCGATCATGTCGATGCCCACGGTCCCTGCGACGATTTTTTTGGCCAGGGTCACGTACATGTTGCCCGGGCCGACGATGACATCGACCTTCTTAACACGCTCGGTGCCGAAGGCCAGGGCGGCGATGGCCCAGGCGCTTCCCGCCTTGTACACCGTGTCGATGCCCGCTTTCCGGGCGGCGACCAGCAGATGGGGATTGATCGTCCCGTCTTCCGTGGGCGGTGTCATCATCGACACATGCCGCACGCCGGCGATCTTGGCGGGAATCCCGCCCATCAGCACCGAGGACACCAGCGGCGTTTTCCCGCCCTTGGCGCCGGGGGCATAGACCCCGGCCGCATCCACCGGATTGACCATCTGGCCAAGCATCACCCCGCTGCGATCCGTGTCGATCCAGGATTTCTGAACCTGTTTTTTGTGAAAGGAGGAGATCTGAAGCGCGGCCCGGTCCACGGCCCTTAAAAATTCAGGGCTCACCTGTGATTCCGCCGCCTCGAACTCGGCCTCGGACACCACCAGCTGATCGAGGGTCAAAGACGGGGCGTCAAACCGTTTGGTGTAGTCGAGCAGGGCCGCATCCCCCCGTTTTTTGACGTCCTCCAAAATGGCGTTCACATTGGCCAGTTCCTCATCGGAAAAGCCAAGACCCCGATTGACGATGGTTTTGAATTTTTCTTCCGCCTCCGGCGAGGGGTAGGTGTAAATATTCATAGGATTCCTGTTTTTTAAAAATCGGTCCATGGCAAGCGTGACCTGACCACGTCCCTCGAGCGCAAGGCCATCGGCCGGGCGATCACCGTATCATTTTTTAATATAAGGGGCCAATCCTTCCTGGGCAAGATGCCCGATGAAAATAAAAAGGGCTGCCCCGAAAGGCAGCCCTTGGATTCACACTATATCAGGATGGAATCAGACCATCTCGAAAATAGCTGCTGCACCCATACCGCCGCCGATACACATGGAGACGATACCGTATTTGCCGCCGGTTCTCTGGAGAACACCCAAAAGGGTCGCGGTCAGTTTGGCACCGGTGCATCCCAGGGGGTGACCCAGAGCGATGGCGCCGCCGTTCAGGTTAACCTTGGACTGGTCGAGGCCGAGTTCCTTGATGCAGTGCAGAGACTGAGTGGCGAAGGCTTCGTTCAGCTCGAAAGCGTCGATCTGATCGAGGGTCATGCCGGCCAATTTCAAGGCCTTAGGAATCGCGTATTTCGGACCCACACCCATTTCGTCGGAAGCACAACCGGCTACGGCATAGGCCACGATTTTTGCGATGGGTTTGAGGCCCAGACGTTCACAGGCTTCTTTGCTGGCGAGCAGAGTCGCTGCGGCACCGTCGGTGGTCTGTGAGCTGTTGGCCGCCGTGGCAACACCGCCGAACTTGAACGGAGAGCTGAGGCGTGAAATGCCTTCAGGGGTGGTACCCGGACGAACACCGTCATCTTCGGTAACCATGACGGTTTCTTTTTTAAACGTTCCGTCGGCCTGTTTCACGAATGTGGTCGCAGGGGTAGGAACGATTTCGGTAAACCAGCCGTTTTTCTGGGCATTAGCGGCCTTTTCGTTGGATTTGGCAGCGAAAATATCACATTCTTCACGGGTAATGTTGTAGCGGGAAGCTACGTTTTCAGCCGTGATACCCATGGAGATGTAAGCCGTCGGATCCAGTTTGGAGAATTCGGCATGGGGGCGGGGTTTGTTGCCGCCCATGGGAACGAAGGTCATGGATTCGAGACCGCAACCCATGGCTACTTCTGACCAGCCGGCCTGGATACGAAGGGATGCAAGGGCAATCGCTTCGAGGCCGGAAGAGCAGAAACGGTTAACGGTAGCACCGGAAACTGAATCCGGGAAACCGGCTTTTTTCAGACAAACACGGCTTACGTTCAGGCCCTGTTCCGCTTCGGGAAAAGCGCAGCCTGTCATAACGTCGTCGATTTCTACCGGATCAATACCCGCTTTTTCCACACAGGCTTTCATGATGTGTGAAAGAAGGTCTTCAGGACGGGTGTCCTTGAACTTTCCTCTTTTATTTTTGCAGCCCGGTGTTCTCACTGACTGAACAATATATGCTTCTCTCATAATAATTCCTCCTTAAAAATCTATGTTCATGACCCGGTATTAGTTACGGAGCGGTTTACCCGTGGTCAACATGGCTTCGATACGTGCAATGGTCTTTTCTTCCTTGGCGAAATCGATGAAGGCTTCGCGTTCAAGAGCGAGGATAGCTTCTTCTTCCACTTCGGCGCCTTCTTTCACCTGACCGCCGCTGATGACGTAAGCGATACGTTTTGCAAGGAAAGCGTCGTATTCGCTGACGAAACCGCCGCACTGCATGTTGTAGATCTCGGCGTTGATCATGCCCTGTCCGCCTTCACCCATCACGGTCAGAGGCCGTTTCATGGGAGGAGCATAGCCCTTGTCGATCATGGCGAGAACTTCTTTCTTGGCTTCGCCGATCTGCAGGTCGCGGTTGAGGATGATACGGTCGGTCAGAGCGGAAAGGTGACCGTTTTCGATGGCGCCGGCACCGGACATGGAGTACTTGGCCATGGCGATGTTCAGGAACACGGGTACGAACAGTTTGGCCAGGTCGGTGTCTTTTTCAACGCCTGCGGGCAGGGACCGGAGGAATTTCTTCCACAGGTTCAAACAACCGCCGCCGGCGGGAAGGAGACCCACGCCGATTTCAACGAGACCCATCATGGTGTCGCCGGTGGCAACGATCTTGTCGGCAGCGCCAAGGCAGACTTCGCAACCGCCGCCCAGGGTCATTCCGTAAGGAGCGGCCACAACAGGCAGGGCGGAGTAACGGAGATCCTGGAGGCCAAACTGAGCCAGTTTCAGGAAGTCGTCCATTTCAGCGTAGTTTTTGTCTTTGCACAGCTTGAGAACGTAGGACAGGTCGGCACCGGCAGAGAATGCACCGGGCATGCCGCCGGCCTGGTTACCAATCACGAGACCGGCACCGTTTTCCATGACGAAATCTTTGACGCTTCCCATGAACTCGATGATTTCACGGTTGAGGGCGTTCATCTTGGTGGTGAATTCCACACAGAATACGCCGTCGCCGATGTCGATCAGGGAAACGGACGGGCAGGTCTTGACAACCTTGTTGTCGGCGCGGCAGGCGACCAGAGACAGGGCGCTTTCGTTGAGTTTCACTTTCTGGTAGGACTTGGAAGTGAAATCATAGTAGTACTGAACGCCTTTTTCGATCTTGTAGAAGGTCTCGTTGCCGGCGGCCAGCATGTCTTTGACGTTGGCGGGTACGGCCAGACCGTCTTTTTCCATTTTTTCAACGGATTTTTTTACACCGATAAAATCCCAGGATTCAAAGGGACCGGATTCCCAGCCGTAACCCCATTTCATGGCGTTGTCGATTTCAACGAGGGTGTCGGCGATTTCAGGAATTCTGTTGGCGCAGTAGATCAGGGCGTTGGCGGTGCATTCCCAGGCAAATTTTGCGCCGGCATCGTCACCGTATACAACGGCCTGCATTTTTTCAGCCGGGGTAGCGGCTTTTTTAGCGGCATCCAGACAGGGGAAAGACGGTTTGTTGGCTTCAACGTAGTTCCCGGTTTTCGGATCGATCATCAGCTTGAGGCGTTTGCCTTCGGCGGTTTTTTCTTTTTTGTAGAAACCGGCCTTGGATTTGTTGCCCAGGTTGCCGTCAGCCACGAGTTTTTTCACGAAGTCGGGCACCACCAGGGTGTCTTTCATTTCGTCGTTCGGGCACAGGTTGTAAGAGTTGTCGGCAACATGAACCATGGTGTCCAGACCAACGAGGTCGGAGGTACCGAAGATTGCCGTTCTCGGGCGACCCATGGCCGGACCGAACAGGGCGTCGACATCGGCGACGGTGATGCTGTCGGAAGCTGCAACAGCCTGCATAACTTTACCGATACCCTGGATACCGATACGGTTACCGATGAAGTTGGGCGTGTCTTTGGCCCATACGATACCTTTACCCAGGTTGACTTCGCCGAAGCGAGCCATGAAATCCAGAACTTCCTGAGAGGTTTCTTTTCCGGGGATGAGCTCGAGCAGGTGCATCCAGCGTACCGGGTTAAAGAAATGGGTGCCCATGAAGTGTTTTTTGAAATCGTCGGACAGGCCTTCGGAAATCTGATACAGCGGAATACCGGAGGTGTTTGAAGAAATGATGGAGCCTTTTTTACGGATGGCGTCAATGCGTTTGAACAGGTCCTGTTTGATTTTCAGGTTTTCAACGACCACTTCGCAGATCCAGTCGCAATCGGCCAGTTTGTCGAAATCGTCATCGAGGTTGCCGGTGGAGACCAGAGCAGCCTGTTTCTTGCTGTAAAACAGGGCTGGCTGAGCCTTCAGGGCTGCCTGCATACCGGCTTCAACGATTCTGTTGCGAGCCGCGGGGTCTTTCTTTTCTTCGTCTGTCAGGTTGAACGGTACGATGTCCAGCAGCAACACCTTGACTCCAGCACCGGCGAGGAGAGCAGCGATACCGCCACCCATGATCCCGGAACCGATAACTGCAGCTTTACTGATCTTTCTACTCATAATTCCCTCCTGTGTATAAAAATTACAATGAACTAACTATGTAAAATGACCGATATGAATGATCGTTCAATCTAAATTAGTGCAATCTGCTAATTAACAAATCTCTCGCCTCTGTGTCAAGCAAAAATCCGGGCCCCATGCCATGACCGGTCAATTCCCCGATTCCATACCGAACGAGTAGGAAAATATTTCCTTTTCTTTAAAAATAAATTCTTTAATTTCAGATGGTTATTTTTTATACCCCCGAACAGCGCACACCCCCTGCCGTCCCCCGGACCGGGCACGGCTCAGCCAACACCCCACAGGGAACTTTGTCGGCGTCATCCCTGCGATAAAAAATCGACGCCCGTCTTCCGCCCGGGAGTCCGCTCAAGCCCCAATGACTGAATGATCATTCACACCCGGACCGGATCATTCGCCGCCCCCCCTGATTCATGCACACCGCCGCCCGACCACTCCGGCCGTTTCGGCAGGGGATGACTTTGTTGGACAAACCATTGAATCATCTTGAAATACATTCGTCTTTCTGGTATATGGCTTGATTCGGCTCTTTTCACCATGGTATGCCGGGGAACACGGTCCGTCTCACTTTCGTATTATATAATAAGGTCACGGACGTCCCCCGCAGCCCGGCTGCGTCAGGCGTCCGTGGCCTGCGGCCCCATGGAATTCAGGGCTTCGGACGTTCACACGTAATGATGAGGATGAATTCATGTATCTTAACGTTCCTGAAAAAAAATTTTCTCCGGCGCTGAATCTGGACCCCGTGATCGACTCGATTGTCCGGACACAGCGACCGTCCGGAGACATCCCCTGGTGCCCCGGCCAGAAAACCGACCCCTGGGATCTGGTGGAATCGGCCATGGGTCTTTCCATCGGCGGACGGATTTTTGAAGCGCGCAAGGCCTTCGACTGGCTGCTCGACCGACAGCTGGAAGACGGGAGCTGGTTCGCCGCCTACATGGACGGTGAGCCCGAAGACCGGACGCGGGACACCAACATGAGTTCATACATTGCGGTGGGCGCCTACCACCATTACCTGATCACCGGCGACAGACCCTTTCTGAACACGATGTGGACCGCCGTGGAAAAGGGCATCGACTTCGCCCTGAGCCTCCAGGCACCCGGCGGCGAAATTCACTGGGCCAAAAGCCCCGAGGGCGTGGTGGATCCCATGGCCCTGATGACCGGCACCAGTTCCGTGTTCTTCAGTACCAAGTGCGCCCTTTCCATCGCCCAGATCCTTGGAAAGCATCGGCCCGACTGGCAGCAGGCCCTGCTGCGCATGCGGGAATCGATCACCCAGCGCCCCCACAGTTTCAATATCAGCAAATCCCGATTTTCCATGGACTGGTTCTACCCGATTCTCTCCGGCGCTTTGACAGGCATCGAGGCCCAGAAACGCATCGACAAATACTGGAAAAAATTTGTGGTCGAAGGCCAGGGTATCCGCTGTGTGTCCGATGAACCCTGGGTGACCGTGGCTGAAACCTGCGAGTTCGTCCTGGCGCTTTCGGCCATGGGCAACGAGAAACTGGCCCGCATCATTTTCGGCTGGATCCAGGACCGGCGCTACGATGACGGGTCTTACTGGTGCGGATTCACCTTTCCCGACATGGTGGTCTGGCCCGAGGACAAACTGTCCTGGACCAACGGCGTCGTCCTGATGGCGGCCGACGCCCTGTACGATCTGACGCCGGCCGGCCGGTTGTTCAACCACATTTTCTGGGCCGAATCCACCGCGGTCCGTCTGTAAAACACGGGACAAACGTTGTGAGAAAAGATCACCGGCCCTATTACGTCAAACAGGCCTACCTCCGATTCCAGAAGTTCTACGCCAACCGCTACCTCAGGCCCCAGTTCGAGCGCCTGGGTCGCGGCGGGGCCTATATGAAGCCGTGGCATGTGGAACTGTTCGGCGGCCCCATCAGCCTGGGTGCCTATCCCACGGTCATCGCCTCGCCCGACCGAAAGGTCCGTCTGACGGTCTGGGCGGGCAGCGAAACCGTCCGCGGCATCGAAATCGGTGATTACTGCCTGATCTGCCCGGGCGTCCGCATCGCCGCAGCCGAAAGGATCAGCATCGGCGACAGCTGCATGCTGGCCAGCGGGGCCTACCTGACCGATTCGGACTGGCACGACATCTACGACCGGAGCATGCCCGTGGGGAAATCCGCCCCCATCATTCTCGAAGAGAATGTCTGGATCGGCGACAGCGTCATTGTCTGCAAAGGCGTCACCATCGGAAAAAACAGCATCATCGGCGCCGGTTCCGTGGTGGTGTCCGACATCCCCGAGAACACCATCGCCGTTGGAAATCCGGCCCGGGTGGTCCGGCACCTGGACCCCCGGGAATCGATGAAGACCCGGGGGCACTGGCTGGCCAACCCCCGGAAACTGGCCCGGGATTTCGATATTCTCGACCGGGCCCAGTTGAAAGGCAATTCCCTGAAGGGCTGGGCGCGCTCCCTTCTTTTTCCGCGCTCGGGAGACTGATGCCCATGACCGGGAAAAACGACATCGTTTTGATCTACTTTGAGGACAAACCCCTGTCCTTTGCCCGGATCGAGGAGATCCGGCCGGACTGGAAAAAAAACTGGTATCATGTCAAGCTTCTGATGCTTCAGATACCCCTTCAGGTGGTCACCTGGATTCTCCGTGATGTGTACATCGACGGCCAGGAATTCACCATGAACAGCCTGAGGGTCCGCATGGAGAAGATCACCTGTCCGCCGGACGAGGGCCCCGACGCGGACACCGGCCATGACGACCCTCCCGGCCCCAGCACGGATGACACGGGCGATGGCGGCAAAATTATCAGCTTCACAAAACGGAAAACCTGACGCGTCTCGTTCCGGTCACCCCCCAAACGCCCGGAGCGCAACGATCCGTCAGATAATTTCCGCATCACGGCGGACCGATATTCCCGCCTTTTACATGGACTGGTTCATGGACAGCCTGGCCCGGGGCGGGTTTGAGGTGGAAAACCCCTTCACGCATCGCCTGAACACGGTGCCGGTCACCCCGGCGAACACCCACAGCCTGGTGTTCTGGTCCAAGAACATCGGCCCCTTTCTCGACGGCGGGTACGGACCGCGCCTTGAGGCGATGGGCTACCACCTGTTTTTCAACATCACCCTGAATTCCGAAGACCGGCTCCTCGAGCCCCATGTGCCCCCGCTGGCCAGGCGGCTCGATCAGCTCCGCCGCCTGGCAGACGACCACGACCCCCGCTCCGTCACCTGGCGTTTTGATCCGATCTGTCATTACCGGGACGCCCAGGGCCGGACAAAAAACAATCTCGGCGATGTCCGGCACATTGCCGATCAGGCCGCCGGCGCAGGGATAAGCCGCTGTATCACCAGTTTTGCGGACCTTTATCCGAAGGTTTTGACCCGTGCGGGGAAAGACCGACCGATCCGCCAATGGATCGATCCGCCCTTTGAACAAAAAATGGACATCATCCTCACCATGGAAGCGTTTCTTGCCGAACGGGCCATCGATCTGTTCCTCTGCTGCGAACAGGATCTGGTCGACCGGCTGCCCGCAGGCAGCCGGGTGCGCGCCTCGGCCTGCATTCCCGGAGACCTTCTGACCGATCTGTTTGGCGGAACCGTCAGCCGCGCCGCTGACAGCGGCCAGAGGAAATCACAAGGCTGCCGCTGTGTCCGTTCCAGGGACATCGGTTCCTACCGGCGCCAGCCCTGTTTTCACGACTGCCTGTTCTGTTACGCCAATCCCCGAGACCCCTCGGAGATGCGCCCATGACCCCCATCGCGCCCCTGACCGTCGGATCGCTGCGTGTTCATCCGCCCGTCGTCCTGGCTCCCCTGGCCGGGATCACGAGCCTGCCCTTCCGGCTGATGGCCCGGCGCTGCGGATGCGGCCTGGTCTATTCGGAAATGATCAGCGCCAATGGACTGAAATACGGCTCGGAAAAAACCGCCCAGATGATGGACACCCGTCCCGAGGAAGGTCCCGTGGCCATCCAGATTTTCGGAGCGGATCCGGCGGCCATGGCCATGGCTGCCCGGCGGGCCCAGGACTCCGGAGCGAGCATGGTGGATATCAACTTTGGCTGCTCTGTGAAAAAAGTCGTCAAAACCGGGGCGGGTGTGGCCCTGATGCGCGAACCGCACCGAGCGGAAGCCATCCTGACCGCCGTCCGCAAGGCCGTCACCATCCCCCTTACCATCAAAATCCGTTCAGGATGGGACCCTTCGGGGGCCCAGGCCTTTGCCGTGGCCGACCTGGCCGAGCGCTGCGGCGTGGACGCAGTGTGCATCCATCCTCGGACCGCCGGACAAGCGTTCCGGGGCCGGGCCCACTGGCCCCTCATCGGGGAGCTGAAAGGGCGCATGACCATTCCGGTGATCGGAAACGGCGACATCGCATCGCCCGACGATGCCCTGCGCATGATCCGGGAAACCGGATGCGATGCCGTGATGATCGGGCGGGCGGCCTTGTCGGATCCGGATATCTTTCGCCGGACGGCCCTGTGTTTCGACGGACGCCCCTTCGGCCCCCTGCCCCTTGACCGGCGTTTTTCCATGATCGACCGCTATGTGACCGATGCCCTGGCCTATCACGGGGAAACCGTCGCCTGCAAACTGCTGCGAAGCCGCCTGGCGTTCTTGATCAAGGGACTGCCGGGCTGCACGGCCTTCCGCATCCGTCTGTCCAATGTGGCCACCGAAACCGAGGTCCGATCGCTGATGGAAGATTTTCAGATCGCGCTGGATACGGATGAGGCCCGGGAGCATCTTGAGCGGATGGGCATCGAACACGACGGCCGGGAGCAGGCTCCCGGCCGGAACGGAAAAGGATCAAGCGAATGAAAATGGAGTCGATGCCGGTTGAGGCGGCCGGGGACCGGGCCTACTTGACGTAGACCGCCCTGGCGCAGGACGAAATACCGCCCCGGGAGGTAAATTCACCGATGACCTCCATGGAAAGGGGCCGGAGCACATCCGCCAGATCGTCGAGAATCCGGTTGACCACATGCTCGTAGAACATCCCCACATTGCGGTACTGAAGAAAATAATACTTCAACGATTTCAATTCGACAATCGACTGATCCGGACGGTAGATCACCGTAATGCAGCCATAGTCGGGCAGACCGGTCATGGGACAGACCGAGGTGAATTCCGGCTGCCGGATCGTGATATCGATGCTTCGCGTGGATGCGTAGGCATAGTCGATGGCCTCGAGCACGTCCTTTTTTACCGTGTCCGGCGTCAGCGCCGTGTAATTGACCTGATATGTTTTGTTGGTCGTCATCGCGCATATCCTTTTTTGCGATCGCGGCGGCGATATCGTTTCGCCGTCGCAAACATTGTTTCTCTTCCATCAACCGAATTTGAGTTTCAGGGCGATAAGCACGGCCACGATGATTAAAATCATCATGCCCGGCACGGTGGTCCAGGACTTGATCCAGGGCTCGCCCTGCATGAGCAGCTTATCGCGCTCTATGCTGTACCAGCGGCCAAGAAAAAGGGCGCTGAGAATGACGGCCGCATAGCCGATGTATTTCATGAGATCCGCCACCGGGGTTCCTCCTTGTCCGATTCAGTCGTCACACATCATGATGAACGGCGCGCCGCGAACGACGGCCGCCTTCGTTGTTTGCGGGAGCAATATAGCCCAGCATCGCGGCCTTGTCAAAACAACATTGGCGGCCGTCGCATAAATCATCGCGGGAAAACGACATGTGCCATATTAATGTTTGACAACCCGGTTTTTATCTGGTAGCTGATAACGAATCCCCACGGATACATAACCGATGACATCCCGGATGCCGATTTTTCACACCAGGGTTGCAAAGCCACATGTGTTTCTTTTGCACCAGACGAATCCCGGGAAAAGATAACTTTTTCATTCTTTAAGGAGCCATTCCATGAACGATTTTCTTCAATCCATCCGCAACGGAAGTTTTTCCAAAGACAACGGGAACAACGGAAAGCCGCGTTACAACAACCAGCGGCCCCGTCGGGCCTACGAGCCCAACGGCAATTACACGCGAAACAACAACGGCAACGAGCAGAAATTCCGTCCCCGCACGCCGGGAAACAATGTGATGACCGATGAAACCCTGGCCGGCATCAAGGACACCCTGACCGGCATACTGGCCAATCAGGAAGCCGCCCTGGCCTTCGCCGAGCGCCGGGCCATCGCCGAAGAACGCAAGGCCGACGCCTTCGAGTTCATTGCCGCCCACATCGGCCGTCTGAGCGGCGACACCTTTGTGACCCAGGTGCATGAGGCCGTCCGCGCGGACATGGACACCCCCGACGACGAACCGATCTTAAACGTCGCCGGCCCGGCCGCCTCCGACCTCAAAGAAATCGCTCCGGCCGACATGAACAAAGACGACATCCTGGAACTGATCGCAAGCATGCGCCGTGACGGTTCCACTTACAACGAAATTGCCTCCCACCTGGTGGAACTGAACCTCCCCACCTTTTCCGGTCGGGGCAAATGGCATGCCCAGACCATCCACCGGCTCTGCCAGACCGCCTGATCGGTTTCGATTCGCTTACACACTCCGTATGCGCCCGGCCTCCCTGCGGGGACGCCCCGGCGCGATGCGGGGATCACGAAAGCCGTGCGACAGATACCGCCCGGCTTTCGTGACCGGTCGTACAGGCCAAGGTGACGCCCTGTCGTTTGAATTGGCGGTTGTGACGAGCGGAGCGGGACGAAACTAGGTCGCAAGCCTCGCCATGTATTCGTCCCATTCCATGGGCAGGAGTTTTTTCTTTTTCGTGTTGCAGTCTTTGCAGGCGGGCACCACATTGCCCTTGGTGCTTCTGCCCCCCCGGGCCAGGGGAACGACATGGTCCATGGTCAGCTCCGACGGCGTGACCGACGCGCCGCAGTAATGGCAGACGCCCTTGGCGCAACGCCGTTTCCACCACTGGGAATGCCTCAGATCCCTGGCTTTTTGTTTTTCCCGTCTCAGATCGTCGTCGTCCGGAAACATGCTCCTCCCGATCAGACGCCGAATTTGGCGATGGCCTTGGTATCCCGGCTCCAATTCTTCTGAACCCGGACAAACAGTTTCAAGAACACCTTGCGCCCCAGCATTTTCTCGATCTCCTTGCGGGCGTCTTCGCCGATCTGCCTGAGCTTGGCCCCGGACTTTCCGATGACGATGCCCTTCTGGGAATCCCGCTCCACATGAATGGTGGCGTGGATCCGGGTCAGGTGTTTCTCACGGGCGAAGGCATCCACCGTCACCGCCGACGAATAGGGCACTTCCTGGCCGGTCAGGCGAAAGACCTTTTCCCGGATCATTTCGGCCACGAAAAACCTCTCCGGCAGATCCGTAAGGGTGTCTTCGGGAAAAAGAGGCGGGCCGTCGGGAAGACGGGCCTCGATCTCATTGAGCAGCACATCGACCTGATCCCCGTGTTTGGCCGAAACGGGAATGATCGCCTCAAAGGGGAACGCCTTGGCCCACTGGTCGATCAGGGCAAGCAGCTCAGGTTTCTTCACGCAATCGACCTTGTTGAGGGCGAGCAGGACTTTTTTATCCAGACTGTGAAGCTTCCGGACCAGAAACTCTTCGGAAGACCGGTCCGGTGCGGCCGCATCGACCAGCACCAGCACCAGATCCACATCACCCAGAGCCGAAAGGGCCACCTCCACCAGCCGCTCGTTCAAGGTGGCGTTGGTCTTGTGAACCCCCGGGGTATCGAGAAAAACCATCTGGGCGTTCTCCCGATGGACCACGCCCAGAATCCTGTTCCGGGTGGTCTGGGGCTTGCGGGACGTGATCGACAGTTTTTCACCGAGCAGGCGGTTGAGCAGGGTGGATTTCCCCGCATTGGGCGCCCCGACGATGGCTACGTAACCTGATTTGAAACTCATGTTGTCACTCACTGATCCATGGTGTGATGTGATCGAGAAGCCGCTCGCGCCCCAGCCGTGTTTTGGCCGAAAAGCAGATCAGCTCCGACGGGGGGAGCCCCAGTGTCTCCCCGCAGTGTTCATGGTGGACCTTGCGTTTCTGATTGGAAAACTTGTCGGCCTTGGTCAGAACATAGCAGGTGGGGATATGATAGTGCTGAAACCAGCCGATCAGGTCCGTCTCGTCCTGACCCGGGGTACGCCTGATGTCCATCAGCATGACCACGCCCTTGAGGGTTTGACGGGTGGACAGATAGGTTTCGATCATGTCGCCCCAGGTTTTCACCACGCTTTTGGGCACCTTGGCATACCCGTAACCGGGCAGGTCCACGAAGGTAAAGGTTCCGTTGATATTGAAAAAATTGATCAACTGGGTCCGCCCCGGCGTGGAGCTTGTCTTGACCAGACGCTTGCGATTGAGGAGCGTGTTGATCAAGGAGGATTTGCCCACATTGGACCGTCCCACGAACGCGACTTCGGGCAGAGCCGCCTCGGGATACTGGGACGGCTTCACCGCACTTTTCACAAACTCTGCGGAACGGATAATCATGACGGCTCCCGGCCTGTTGCGAAGGGGGGCCCGGCCTGCCGGGCCCGCCCATCAGATGACCTTGTTTAATGGATATTCGATGATGCCCGTGGCCCCTTCCTTGAGAAGGCGGGGAATCAGATCCCGGACCATGCCCGCATCGACCACCGTTTCCACCGCCACCCACTCGCTGTTGTAAAGGTGGGCCACCGTGGGGGCCTGAAGGCTGGGAAGAATCTCCACCACCTTGGCGATGGCGGTTTCGGGAACGTTCATCTTGAGACCCACCAGCTTGCCTGCGATCAGGGCGCCCTTGAGGAGCAGGGCCATCTGCCGGATCTTCTCACGTTTTTCCGGATTTTCCCAGGCCGTTTTATTGGCGATCAGCTGGGTATTGGTCTGCATCAGCTCGTGAATGACCCGGAGGCCGTGGGCCTTGATGGTGCTTTCGGTTTCCGTGATCTCCACGATGGCGTCGGCCAGACCGGAGACGACTTTGGCCTCGGTGGCCCCCCAGGAAAACTTGACCTTCACGTCGATACCCTGGGATTCAAAGAACCGTTTGGTGTACCCGACCAGTTCGGTGGAAATGGTCTTGCCCTGCAGATCCTGAAGGGTCCGGACCGGAGAATCGTAGGCCACGGCGATCACCCAACGGGCCGGCTTGGCGCTGACTTTGGAATAAACCAGATCCTCGACCACCAGGACGTCGGAATTGTATTCGGCGATCCAGTCCTTGCCGGTCAGTCCCACGTCCAGGGTGCCGTTTTCCACGTTGATGGCCATTTCCTGGGCCCGGCACAGGGCGCAGGAAATACTGTCGTCATTGATCGAGGGGAAGTAGCTTCGCCCGCTGACCGTGATTTTCCACCCGGCTTTGTTGAACAGATCGATGGTGGCATTCTGGAGGCTCCCTTTGGGAACGCCGAGTTTCAGGGTCTCTTTCATTTTTTGTATACCTCGTCCGGATTGAAAAGCGGCTCTCCGACGGTCACCGCTTCGTGGTTCTCGATTTTTCTGAAAAAGCAGCTCTTGTACCCGAGGTGACAGGCCGCGCCGCCCACCTGATCGACTTTGAGCAGCACCGTATCGTTGTCGCAGTCGATGCGAATCTCACGCACATGCTGGACATGGCCCGACGACTCACCCTTGACCCAGAGCTTTTTCCGCGAACGACTGTAATAGGTCGCCTTGCCGGTTTCAAGGGTCATGGCCCAGGCCTCTTCGTTCATAAAGGCCACCATCAGCACCTCGCCGGTCTCGTAATCCTGAACAATGGCGGGCAGAAGCCCGTCAAACTTGCTGAAATCAAGTTTAATCATGTTAAATCCTTCATATTATGCATGTTAAAAGACCAAACTTGTTTAAATAGATATTTCACCGGTTAAAGTCAAATTTTTTTTCGCCCGGCCTGTCGATCGTCTGCCGCATCGGCCGATGAGTCCCCATGGGCCGGAGCGGTCCGATTGACATCCTTTTCTTGTTTTAAATCAAAATCCTTGCTACATTGCTTCACTTGAAAAAAGGGGGACTTCTTCTTGCCGCGACGTTTCGGAACATTCGGCGGTCCGGGCCGCGCCGGAGTCCGCCAGGACACTTTAATCGACAACAGGTACGTATGACTCAACCGTCCCGAACCCATAAGGATCCCGAGGCGACCGGTCTTTCGATCCGGCTGATCCGATACGCGATCCGAACGATGTGCATCGCCATTTTTTCGATCATCCTGATCTTTACCGGGGTCTATTTCTATTACAGTTCCGGCCTGCCCAAAATCTCCACCCTGAGGGACTACAAACCGAACATCGTCACCTGCGTCTATTCCGACGACGGCCGTAAAATCGGCGAGTTCTACAAGGAACGACGCATCGTGATCCCCATGGAGGACATCCCCAAAACCCTGATCGACGCCTTCATCGCCGCCGAGGATTCCCGATTCTATGTACACAAGGGCATCGACTTTTACAGCATCATCCGGGCGTTTACCCGGAATCTCAAGGCCGGTTCCATCGTCCAGGGCGGCAGCACCATCACCCAGCAGGTTACCAAATCCTTTTTTCTCAGCCCTGAAAAAAAATACAGCCGGAAAATCAAGGAGGCGATTCTCGCCTACCGGCTGGACAAAACCTTCACCAAGGATGAGATCCTTTATCTCTACCTGAACCAGATTTACCTGGGCCATGGGGCCTACGGCGTGGAGGCGGCGGCGGAAAACTATTTCGGAAAATCGGCACGGGAACTAAACCTGGCCGAATGCGCCATCCTGGCCGGCCTGCCGCAGGCCCCGAGCCGCTATTCCCCCTTCAAGCATCCCGAACTGGCCAAGCAGCGCCAGATCTATGTGCTGAACCGCATGGTGGCCGAAGGATACATCACCAACGTGGACGCCACCGAGGCCATGAACGTGGTGCTGGACATCAAGCCCCGACGCAACTGGTACATTGAAAAGGTCCCCTGTTACACCGAGTACGTCCGGCGCTACGTGGAGAAAAAATACGGCGAGGACGCCCTCAATACCCAGGGCCTAAAAATTCATACGGCCGTCAACATCGAAATGCAGAAATATGCCCAGGACGAAGTCAGCCGGGGGCTTGGCGATCTGGACAAGCGCCAGGGCTACCGGGGGCCCCTCAACCACCTGACGGTCAAAGAGATCGAGCCCTACCTCCAGAAACTCCGGCTGGACATGGAAGACAATCCCATCGAAAAAGGAAAAAGCCTTGAAGGGGTCGTGATCAAGGTGGACAACGCCGCCGGGGAAACCACCGTCAAGATGGGCCACATCGTCGGGATCATACCCATGAACACCATGCGATGGGCCCGAAAGCCCGACATCCGTGTGGGTTACTGGGAAGGGTCCATCACCGAGCCGGGGCTGGCCCTCAAGGTCGGCGACGTGATCATGGTGCGGCCCCGGGGAATCAGAAAAACCGACGGGGAAGACGAACCCCGCGAGGTGGACCTTCTGGCCCTGCAGCCGGACAAGCCCGATATCTGGGACCTGGCCCTGGATCAGACTCCGGTGTCCGAATCGGCTCTCCTGTGCATCGAAGCCGAGACCGGATTCGTCAAGGTGATGGTCGGGGGACGGGATTTTACCGACAGCCAGTTCAACCGGGCCTTCCAGTCCCGACGGCAGCCCGGCTCGGCCTTCAAGCCCATCGTCTACGCCGCCGCCCTGGACAAGGGGTACACCCCGGCCACCATGATCATCGACTCGCCGGTGGTGTATCTGGACGAAGAACGGGACTTCACCTGGAAACCCAACAATTACGAGAAAAAATTCCACGGCCCCACCCTGTTCCGCGAGGCCCTGACCAACTCCATGAACATCATCACCATCAAGATCCTCAAGGATATCGGCATCGATTACGTGATCGACTATGCCGAACGCATGGGCATCACCGCCCCCCTGTCCCGGGATCTGTCCATTGCCCTGGGGTCCTCCGGCGTCTCCCTTTTAGAGCTGGTCACCGCCTATTCGGTGTTTCCCAATCTGGGCTACCGGGTGGAGCCCACCTTCATCACCCGCATCGAGGACCGGGAGGGCACCGTCCTTGAAGAGGCCGTTCCCATCCGGAACCAGGTGATCGACCCCGCCACGGCCTACATCATGACCAGCCTGCTGGAAGGCGTCATCCAGCACGGAACGGGCAAGCGGGCCCGGAGTCTGAACCGTCCCGCCGCCGGCAAGACCGGAACGACCAACAACCTGCACGACGCCTGGTTCGTGGGCTACACCCCCCGGTATATCACCGGCGTCTGGGTGGGCAACGATTCCAAATCCCCCCTGGGCAAGGGCGAGACCGGTTCCCGGGCGGCCTGCCCCATCTGGCTGGGATTCATGAAAAAGGCCCTCACGGACAAGCCGGTCCGGGTGTTCGAGGTTCCCCAGGGGGTGGTTTTCGCGAAAATCGATGCCGAAACCGGACTCCTGCCCATTCCGGAATCGAAAAAAACCATCTTCGAATGTTTCAAGGAAGGCACGGTCCCCACCGAGTACACCCCCAAACCCGAGGCCATTCAGGACTCCGTCGAACTGTTCAAGGAAGATCTCTGATCCGACAAAACCGGGCGGGATTGAGGGCAAGGCAAACGGATTTTTTCCAATTGACTTGATATTGATTTTGAGGTAACAAAACAAACGTTGTCATGCACCGACATGTTACGGGTGAGATGTCATGACAACGCTCCGGCCTATCGTCCAATCCTCCGGACGGTTAAGGCGCCGTCACTGACCCATCCCTCATATCATTAAAACGGAGATCACAGCATGCCCACCGGTACCGTCAAATGGTTCAACGAAAAAAAAGGTTATGGTTTTATCCGACAGGATGAAGGTGAAGACATTTTCGTCCATCATTCCGCCATCAACATGGCAGGATTTCGCGTGCTTCACGAAGGCGAAAAGGTGTCGTTTCAACTGGGAAAGGGGAAAAACGGCCCCGCCGCCGTGGAGGTCACCCGCCTGACCTGACGACCGGCCGGTCCATCCGTCAGGCGACGGCGGGACGTTTCCCGCTCATGTGCGATACGCCTCGCGGGTTTTTTCCATCTCTTCCGGAAGCTCCTGCTGAATCCGCAGATAGTCGTCGATACGCTCGCGAAGATGCTGCACCAGAGACAGAGACAGGCCGTCCTGAGCCTCGGGAAGGGCCATGAACCCCGACCGGGTGGCGATCAGTTCGCCCAGCTGGATGATGCCCGTAATGCTTGACGGGTCCAGATCGTCGATTTTTTTATGATGGTCCCTTATGGCCAGCTGGACCGTCGCGGGCAGCTTCCATTCCCGGGCCAGCCAGAACCCCGTCTCACAGTGGTTCGTCCCCATCACCATGGTTTCGTGCTCGACAAAGGGCAGGCCTGTCCCCACGGTGGAGACCATTCGGTCGAACAGTTCCGGCTCGGCCTGAAACGCCACCATCAGACCCACGTCATGCATCAGGCCGCAAAGAAAGGCGTCTTCCCCCGGCAGGTCGAAAATCTGCTCGGCGATCATCCGGCAGCAGTGGCTGGTGGCCACCCCGTGATTCCAGAGGGCCCGGCCCGAGAACCCGGCGACGGTCATCCGGCCCTGGTAGAGTGAGCGCAGCGCCTCGAGCACCACCATGTTCCTCAGGTTGTCCTGACCGATGACCACCATGGCATCGGCCAGGGTTTCCACCTTCTCGGGAAGGGCAAAATAGGCGCTGTTGACCAGCTTGAACACCCGCATGACCAGGGCCGGATCATGGCGGATCACCCGTTCGTAATCCCTGGCGCCGGCCTTGTCCTCGGAGATCATCTTGACCAGACGAATCGCCACGTGGGGCAGGGTTTTGATCTGATTGAACCTTTCAATCAACGATTCGGTGTTCTTCATTTTCGCAATCCCATCCTGATTGAACGACGCCGGCCGTGTTCCCGGCGACATCACCGGCACTAACAATAACTGGTCCCATCCCAGCAGTGGGTGCAGAGCTTTTCTTTGGGCAGCCCGATGGCGGCCACCAGGTCTTCCAGGGTCTGATACCTCAGGCTGGTGAGTTTCAGACGCTTGCAGATGTGATCGACCATGGCGGCGTGACCTTCCGTGCCGGCGCAGGCATAGGCCCCAAGCTCCACATCCTCGGTGCCGAACAGGTCGTAAATCGCCTTGCGCCCGGCCAGGTCCAGGGTCGACCGGGACGTGGAAAAATTCAAAAATTCACAGGGATAGATCAGACAGGGACAGGCGATACGCATATGGATTTCCCGGGCCCCGTATTCATGGAGAATCTGGACATTGTCCTGGAGCTGGGTCCCCCGGACCACGGAATCATCACAGAAAATCAAGCGCTTTCCCTCGATGATCTCCCGGACGGGGATCAGCTTCATCCGGGCCACCAGATCCCGTATGGTCTGATTCTGGGGCATGAAGCTCCGGGGCCAGGTGGGGGTGTATTTCACATAGGGCCGCATGTAGGGCAGGCCCGATTCATGGGAAAAGCCCAGACCGTGACCGATGCCCGAATCCGGAATACCGCCCACCAGATCCGCCTCGACCGTTTCCCGACGGGCCAGAGCCCTGCCGCAGTTGTAGCGGACTTCCTCGGTGTTGATGCCTTCGTAGGTCGAAGCCGGGTAGCCGTAGTACACCCAGAGAAAGGAACAGACCTGCATAAGGTCCCCGGGGGCCTTGACCTGTTCCACACCCTCGGCCGTCATCCTTACGATTTCTCCCGGCCCCAGGTGGCGGTCCACCGTAAACCCCAGGTTGGGAAAGGCGCAGGTTTCGGAACTGGCGGCACAGGCTCCCTCCCGCCGGCCCAGGGCGATCGGGGTCCGGCCCAGCCGGTCACGGGCCGCGTAAATGCCCTTTTCCGTCAGCACCAGCATGGAACAGGAACCCTTGATCCGTTCCTGGGCGTGACGGATCCCTTCCTCGAAACTGCCGGCCTGACTGATCAGGGTACCGGCGACCTCCGTGGGGCTCGGGCCGCCGCCGCTGGTGGCCGACAGATGGATGTTCCGGGCGAAGATCTCCGTCACCAGTTCGTCCATGTTGGTGATCCTTCCGACCATCACCACGGCGAACCGGCCCAGGTGGGAAAAGAGCACGATGGGCTGGGCATCGGTGTCGCTGATCACCCCGATGCCCATGCGGCCGGTCAACTCGTCCAGATCCGGTTCGAACTTGTTCCGGAAATAAGCATTTTCCAGATTGTGGATGGCCCGGTTAAACCCGTCCGGTCCGATGGTGGCGATCCCTCCGCGTTTGGTCCCCAGATGGGACAGGTAATCGGTTCCGTAAAACAGCTCACTGATACAATCCGATGTCGAACAACACCCAAAAAAACCACCCATGACGGCTCCCTATTTCGTTTGGCAATGATTCTTCAACGCACCTTTTTAAAATGATTCCTCTCCTTAGTGTCTGGCGGCCGGGCTGTCAATCAAAAACATCGCCAAAACGTGATGTACGGGCACGGCGCGCCGTGCCCCAACCCAGCGCCGTGCGCCGGCGAAATCCGAGAACCGATAACCGGATAAGGCGTGAAGGCATGGCCTGCATGGTCAAAATACCCGACGGCAAAAGCCTGGCCGAAATCTTTTTGTTTCTCAACTCACAGCCAGGATGTGACGATAGGGTAAATTAGGTAAAGAAACGCGCCGGCACAAACCGTTTCAGGATGTACCCGTCACCGGCGCCTCTGCCCTGAACCGCTCGCCTTTCACTGAAAAACGAATCGGACTGCCTATGAAACTCATGCCTTTCAAGGACATCCATGTCGTCGTCAAGCTGAATTATTATGGAAGACTGATCATTTATTCCGTTGAAATTTTACTGGCTTTCAGTGTTTTTTATCATCACAAGGAGCCTCTGGCCTACTGGCTTGTCACCCTCGGGGTGTACCTTCTGTGGCCCACGGGGGCCTTTCTTTTATCCGCCCACAGCAGCGACCAGAAAAAAGCGGAAATGAACCATATCTCCTTTGAAGCCCTTCTCGTGGGCGGTTTCTTCGCCATACTCAAATTTGATCTCTGGGCCTGTGTGGCCTTCTGTTCGATCAATCTTCTGTTCTACACCATGATCGGGGGCCCCCGTTTTTTCCTCAAATCCCTTTTGGTCATGGTCGTCTCAGGGGTGCTGACCATGATCGCGCTGCCGGGCTTCACCGCCATGCCCCAGTCGTCCCTGCCGACCACCGTCATCAGTATCATTCTGATTCTTGTATCCATCGCCGTCATGGGTCTGGCGGCATACTCAACCAACAAGCGCCTGTCCAATCACCGGCGATCACTGAAAGACAAACAGGCCCAGATTATCAGCAGCCTGAAATACGCCCGGACCATCCAGAATTCCCTGATGGCGGTGCCGGAATCCATATACAAAGAACTGCCGAACAGCTTTATCATCTGGGAACCCAGGGACATCGTGGGCGGTGATATCTACTACACCCATTTTTCCGATGATGAATTTATTCTTGCGGTCATTGACTGTACAGGACACGGGGTCCCCGGAGCCCTGCTGAGCATGGTCGCCTCGTCGATTCTCCAGCGCATCATCCGGGCTGAAAAAAAACGAACCCCGTCGGACATCCTTCAGCGGCTGAATTTCATTGTCCGACTGACCCTTTACCAGGATTCCAAGTATACGGTTTCAAACGACGGCATGGATGTGGGCGTCTGCCATGTCGACACCGCATCCCGGCGCCTGACCTATGCCGGGGCGCGCATTCCCCTTCTGATGGTCCACAACGGCACCTCCACACTCTTCAAGGGAGATAAACCAAGCATCGGCTATCGTCTTTCCGACCCCGATTATCAGTACACGGACCATACCATTGACATCGAAAACGGCGCTGCGTTCTATCTCTTCAGCGACGGCATCACCAGCCAGACCGGTGGCGACGCCAACCGGATGTTCGGGACCCGAAGGCTCCGAACCCTGCTTGAAACCCTGGCATCCGAGCCGTTTGACAGGCAAAAAACTCTGCTCCTCGAAGCCTTCAACGACTACCATGATAAAAAACTAAGAAAAGACGATATCACTCTGGTGGGTTTTTCCCTTGACGCGCCGGGCCGGACGATCCCGTGCCCCCCCGGTTCCGGCGATACGCCATAGAACGCCCGGGGTTTCGGTAAGCTGCGGGCCGTCCGTCAGATCCTTCGAATGGCCCGGATTCCCGAATCTCTGTGAATTCAAATCCAGCCTGTACGGACCTGAAAAAACATAATATATTAAAGCCATGACCGATACCGTTCACACAACAAATCAGCCATCGGAAGATCACGGCGTCGCCCGGGGAAAAAACATCCATCCGCTGATCCGCTTCAACTATCTTCCGAGAATCTTTGGTTATGCCCTGTTCCTGGGTATTTTCATCACCCTGTTCCACGACACCCCCAGCCCGCTGCTCTGGGCCGCCGTCATCGCCCAGACCCTGCTCTGGCCCCATGTGGCCTACCTGCTTGGAAAAACGAGCCGGGACCCCAGGCAGGCCGAATACCGAAACATGATGTTCGAAGCCTTTGTTTTTGGATTCTGGATGGCCATGATCTCCTTCAATCTTCTGCCCTGCGCGGCGTTTTTCATCGGAGGCGCCCTCAACCTGATGGCGACCGGCGGCATACGCCTTTTTTTGAAAGGCCTTCTCTCTTTGTCGGCAGGAATCGCCCTGGCCGGTTTGTTCTTCGGTTTTCAGTTTGATCCGGAAGCAAGCCTTGCCACAACCGCTGCCTGCGTGTTCACCATTCTGTCATACGCGTCCACCATTTCCTACCTGAGTTTTGTCTATTCCAAAAAACTCAGTGACCACAAACATTCATTGGAAAAAGCCAACGATGACATCCAAGAAAAGCTCCTGATCACCGAGCAGGAGATCCGTGAACGCAAACGGGTCGAAAAAAGGCTTCAGGTCGCCATGCACAAGGCCGAAGCGGCGAGCCGTGAAAAAAGCCGGTTTCTGGCCACCATGAGCCATGAGATACGCACCCCGATGAACGCCATCATCGGAATGACCGAACTGGCCCTCCAGACGGAAAACCCGCGGGACATCCATGGGTACCTTGCCATTGTCCGGGATTCATCCACCCACCTTCTTGCCATCATCAACGATATCCTTGATTTTTCAAAAATCGAATCGGGGAAACTCACCCTCGAACGGCGGGATTTCAACCTGAAGGAACTGCTTGAACGGGTCGCCTGCACCTTTCGTCACGATGCGGACAAAAAAAATCTCTTCATAGAAACCACCGTTGACCCCACGGTCCCCGACCATATCAACGGCGACCCCGCACGGCTCCGGCAGGTCCTTGTCAACATCATCGGCAATGCCCTGAAATTCACCCACCAGGGCGGCATCACCATCAGCCTGAATAATTCCCCGCAGATAGGCGGCAACGCGTCCCTCCGTTTCGCCGTCACGGACTCGGGCATCGGGATCTCCGACGATCAAAAGGATTTCATTTTCGAGCGGTTTTCCCAGGCCGACCATAAAACCAGCCATGTATACGGCGGCACGGGCCTGGGGCTTTCCATCTGCAGGAAAATCGTGGAACTCATGGGGGGCCGCATCTGGTTTGAAAGCGAGGAAGGCCGGGGCACGACCTTTTTCTTCACCCTTCCCCTTTGCCCGGCCGTCAAACACGAGATCATTCCATCCCCCGACGGGCACGAAGGGGACCAGCCCTTCCGAAAGCTGTCCATCCTGCTTGCGGAGGACCATCCGATCAACATCGAGCTGACAAAAATTGTCCTTAACGGTCTTGGTCACGACGTGGCCGTGGCCCGCAACGGCGTCGAAGCCGTCGACATGGTGAAACACGGGTCCTTCGACCTGGTGTTGATGGACATCGAAATGCCTGAAATGAACGGCCTCGAAGCATCGACCCGCATTCGAAGCGGCCAGGCCGGTCCCGAAAACGCCCAGATCCCCATCATCGCCATGACGGCCCATGCCTTCGACGACATGGTCGCCCGTTACAAAAACGCCGGCATCAACCATTCCATCTCCAAGCCCATCAACATCCACACCCTGGGCCCCATCATCCGGGAGGTCATCGACGCGCATACGGAAGAAGGGTAAGTCCCAAAAATGATCAACAAAATGGAATAAATAATGATGTTGCCGGTCTGTCCGTTGCGGCATGGATGGTATGAAACGTTATCCGGTGATCATCAGGAATCCGAATGCAGGCGGTCAAGGCGGCCTGCCATGATGTCCGCCACCGGCGCCGTCATGTCGTTCCGCTGCAGAAGGATTTTCAGCATGGCGGTCATCGGCGTCGCCAGGAGCATGCCGACGACACCCCAGATCATGCCCCAGAAAATCAGGGCCATCAAAAGGACCACCGGATGAAGGTCCAGGCCGTCGCCCATGATTTTCGGTTCGATGATATTGCCGATGGTAAACTGGATCACGCCCGGAATCAGAAGAACCATGATGATAAGGCCGATGCTGAAGTTTTCATGCAGAAAGACCATGGGCAGCGGAATGAGGGTGGCAATCACCGACCCGATGCTGGGTATGAAGTTCAGGGCGAAGGTCAGGAAACCAAAGAACATGGCGAATTCGATCCCGATCACTTGAAGGATGAGGCCCACAAGGATGCCCGTGATTGCCGAAAGGATCACCTTTTTGACGAGAAAGGCCCGGATCTTTTTTTCAACCTCCTTCCAGACGCCGCCCGGGGGTGTTTTCCTGGGCTTGGAACCGAGAAGCAGGAACAGTACGAAAATAAAAATCAGCAACCCCTGTTTCAAAAGATCCGCCAGGACTTTTGAAATATTCAGAACAAATGTCTTGACAACCCCCTGCTGGATCAGGGCGTTGATCTCGTCCCGGACGGTATCGGCCAGCGACATGTCCTCCTTTCCGACCGTCGATGACCCCGGGGCGCCGTCGATGGTCTCCGAACCGGCCGTTTCATGCGGACCGGAGTCACCGTTTTCGGGCATGAAATAAGACTCCACCGAATCAATCACCTGAATCACGTTGGACTTGATGACCTGCTGGTACGCATCGGCATTGGCGGCAAACTGGCGGGTGGATGTGACCAGAAGGGCTGAAACGATGAATAAAAAGCCAAAGCTCAACAGCAACACCACCGTCACGGCAAGCGGATGGGGCGCTTTCAGACGCCGGACGATCAGGTCGATAAACGGCAGAAGTGAAAAGGCGATAAACGCCGCAATGATAAAGGGAATCATCACCGGCCGAAGCAGGTAGAGCGCAACGGCAACGGCAATGGCGGCAATCACGAGAAGACATGCCGCCTGGACTTTTATAAGGTTGTCTGTCTGTTGCATGGGACGATGGCCTCTATGACGTGGGTTTGAAGGTATCCGTGATCCTCATGATCCTGTTTCGACCGGACGCCGCGAAATCACCACAAATTACCCTGACGGCTCTTTGATGTCAATCGCCGCAAAACTCTGCGAAAAAAGTCAAAACGAAGCGGACAGAATCCATTTCACCACGGAGACACAGAGAGCACGGAGCTGACGGAAAACATAAAAATCCCGGCCTCCGGCGGCCCTGCCGGGGGCCAAACTTTTAAAAAGTTTGACAAACGGGTTTTTTGGGTTTTCTCACGGAGACACAAAGGCACAGGAAAAAATGAAAACAGACGGCCGGTCAACACTCGGAAAAACGCCACGCATGCCCCCTGACTTCACCATTTAAAAACGTCCCCGAAACCACCACCCCCCGCCCATGCGACCGCCTGTCGCAGGGTGGGTTGCGCCCACCAATCCGGCACTCATCCGTATAAAATTCATCACCCTACCCAACAAATCAAGCCCCACGGCAGACAGGTCTGAAGAATATCTCAGAAGACAAACAACAAGCAAAACACGGCTTCCGACGTCATAAAGCCAAACGTCTTTCCATCCTGGCCCTGTATATCATGGCCCGTGCATACCCCATGGCGTCGGGATGTGGCCGAACTCCCTCAAGTTTTGAGTTGCACGCCGGGCAGCAGGTGTTATAGTGTCGGTTAATTTTCAATAGCTCATGTTCGCTCAACGGTTTCGGTTGCGCCAAAGCCCGAAAAACAGAGGGAAAAGTTCTGATGGTTTTCAGTGAAGACTCACGGGTCAAAATTCCCTGCATTCTGCATCTGGTAAGGCTCGGTTACCGCTACCTTTCGCTCAGGAATGCGGTATGGGATGAAAAAACCAACATTTTCCCGGACCTGTTTCGTGCCGCCGTGACCCGCATCAATCCCGGCCTGGATGCAGACGACATCGATCGACTGCTGACCGACGTCCGGTTGTCGCTGGAAAACGAAGACCTCGGCAGGGCTTTCTATGAAAGGCTCACGGAGCGTTCCGGCACCCGTCTGATCGACTTCACCGATTTCTCGAACAACAGCTTTCATGTGGTCACGGAACTCACCTGCAAGAACGGCGACGATGAGTTCCGTCCCGACATCACGTTGCTCATCAACGGCATGCCGCTGGCATTCATCGAGGTCAAGAAGCCCAACAACCGTGAAGGGATGCTGGCCGAGCGCAACCGCATCATCACCCGCTGCCGCAATCCCCGCTTCCGCCGCTTTATCAATATCACGCAGCTGATGGTGTTCTCCAACAACATGGAGTACGACGACGGGTCACCCCAGCCCATCGAAGGGGCCTTCTACGCCAGCCCGTCTTACGATACGCCGATCTTCAACTACTTCCGGGAAGAAGAAGATCTGAATCCACCGGATTTGCCGGCTGACGAGGACGACACGGTTGAAAACGAGGTGCTCAAAGACAACAACCTCAGCGTAATCAAACACAGCCCGGAGTTTGTCAGCAACAAATCACCCGACACGCCGACCAACCGCATCTGCACCTCCCTGTTCAGCCGCGACCGACTGAAGTTCCTGCTGCAATACGCCTTTGTGTATGTGAGCGAAACCGACGGCCTGCACAAGCACGTCATGCGCTATCCACAGCTCTTCGCCACCAAGGCCGTTGAACGCAAGCTCGATGCCGGAGTGCGTAAGGGGATCATCTGGCACACCCAGGGCAGCGGCAAGACCGCGCTGGCCTATTTCAACATCCGTTTTCTGACCGACTACTTCCAGAAACGCGGCATCATCCCGAAGTTCTATTTCATTGTCGACCGCATCGACCTGCTTCATCAGGCCCAGCGGGAGTTCTCCGGCCGCGGGATGACGGTCCACACCATCGACACCCGCAAGGCCTTCACCCGCGACATCAAGGCGACCAAGGCGATCCACAACGATTCCGGCAGACGGGAGATTACCGTTGTCAATATCCAGAAATTTCAGGATGACCCGGACGTCATCCGCACCGAGGATTACGACATCAGCATCCAGCGCGTCTACTTTCTCGACGAAGTGCACCGCAGCTACAACCCCAGGGGCAGCTTTCTCGCCAATTTAAGCCAGTCTGATCAGAACGCCGTCAAGATCGGCCTCACCGGCACGCCGCTGTTGGGCGACGACTACAACTCCCGCGCCCTGTTCGGCGACTACATCCACACGTACTACTACAACGCCTCCATTGCCGACGGCTACACCCTGCGCCTGATCCGCGAAGAGATCGCCACCAACTACCAGCTCGCCCTGCAGGAAGCGCTGGCCGCCGTCAAACTCCAGCAAGGGGATATTGAACGAAACAAAATCTACGCCCACCCGCGCTTTGTCGAACCGATGCTCGACTACATCATCGACGATTTCGAAAAAAGCCGGGGCGTGCTGAACGACGCCTCCATCGGCGGCATGGTGATCTGCGACAGCGCCGAGCAGGCGAAAAAGATGTTTGAAATCTTTCAGTCCCGATCCGCGTCGAACATCGTCGGACAGTATCCGCAAGCCCCGTCCGATGGGTCTGGAGCGGTGCTGATGGCGGCAGAGCGGCTCTCCCGCTATGGCTCGGGGCAACAACCGGCCAACACGGTCAAAACCGCCGCCCTGATCCTTCACGACATCGGCAGCAAGGACGAGCGCAAAACGTGGGTGGAAGATTTCAAGGCGGGCAAGATCGACCTGTTGTTCGTCTTCAACATGCTGCTCACCGGCTTTGACGCCCGACGGCTGAAAAAACTCTACCTGGGCCGGGTGATCCGCAAACACAACCTGCTCCAGGCCCTGACCCGGGTCAACCGTCCCTACGAGGATTTCCGCTACGGCTATGTGGTCGATTTTGCCGACATCAGCAAGGAGTTCGAAGAAACGAACCAGCGGTATTTGAAAGAGCTCAATGACGAGCTGGGCGACGAACTGGAACACTACTCCCACCTGTTCAAGTCCGCCGAGGAGATCCAGAGTGAAATCGAGCAGATCAGAGACATCCTGTTTCTCTTCGACACGGAAAACGCCGAAGAATTTTCCCGGCAGATCAGCCGAATCCAGGACCGCGCCACCGTGCTGGCCCTCAAAAAAGCCCTGGCCGATGCCCGCAGCCTCTACAATCTGATCCGCCTTCAGGGGGAATACGCCTTTCTCGACCAGCTCGATTTCCAAAAGCTGGGCCGGCTCTATCGGGAAACCTGCAACCATCTCGACCTGTTGAACCTCAAAGAAAGCCTGGAATCGAACGCCGACACCACGGGCCTGCTCAACGTCGCCCTTGAAGAGGTGCTCTTCACGTTCATCAAGGTCGGCGAAGAAGAACTGGTGCTGGCCGACACGCTGAAGAACACCCTGCGTCAGACCCGAGAGGCCCTGGCCGACAACTTCGACCCGCAGGACCCCCGATTCATCACCCTCAAGGAAGAGCTGGAGCGGCTGTTTAAGAAGAAAAAGCTGAGCGAAGTGAGCCAGGAAGAAATGACCGCCAACATCGGCACGCTGAGTGCCATCCATGAACAGGTCAAGGCGCTGAACCGGCAGAACAACCAGCTGCGCGCCAAGTATCAGGGCGATGCCAAATATACCCGCATCCACAAGCGGCTGATCGAACGCGGCGCGCTTTCGGAAACCGAGCGCCGTCTCTTCGAAGCCCTCTCCGGCGTAAAAAAGCAGGCCGACGATCAGGTATTGCAGAACACCCAGCTGCTGGCCAACGAAGCCTTTTTCGAACGGATGATGATGCCGCTCGTTATCGGCGAGTTCCAGGCCCGCCGGAAAATCAAGCTCAACCCGGATACCTCCCGCGCCATCAACCAACTGGTGGTCAACGAATACAGAAATGAATTTGCCTCCGGCAACCAAAGAGGAGTACAGGCGTGGTAACGCAGGATTTCGAGAAACACACCCGGCAATTGATCGACGGCCTCAAGAGCATCTGCGCCGCCTACGGCCTCGGCAACGACGGCAACGAGTTCAAGATCATCACCCAGGTCTTCCTCTACAAGTTCTTGAACGACAAGTTCGCCTTTGAAGCCAAGAAGATCAACCCGGCGCTGGCAACGGCCGAGAGCTGGGAACAGGCGATCAGCTCCCTCGACGCCGACGCGCTGGAAATGCTGCAACTGCAGATGGGGCCGGACACCGCCCGCCTCAAGCCGGAGCATTTCATCGCCCACCTGTTCGGCCGCCAGAACGCCCCCGAGTTCGCCAAACTGTTCGACGACACCCTGCGCGACATCGCCGTCAGCAACAACGACATCTTCGCGGTCAAGACCGACGGCGGGACCAAGGTCACCCTGTTCGACCGGGTAAGCGAATACATCAGCGATGTCACCCGGCGCGACGCCTTCTGCCGCGCCGTCATCAACAAGCTGGTGGTCTTCAGTTTCGAGCGCATCTTCACCCAGAAGTTCGATTTCTACGCCACCATTTTCGAGTACCTGATCAAGGACTACAACAGCAACAGCGGCGGCAAGTACGCCGAGTACTACACACCCCATGCCGTGGCCCGGATCATGGCCGCCATCCTGGTGCCGCAGGAGAAGCAGGGCACGGTGACGAACGTCAGCTGCTACGACCCCTCGGCCGGGTCCGGCACGCTCTTGATGAATGTGGCCCACGCCATCGGCGAGAACCGGTGCAGCATTTACACCCAGGACATTTCACAGAAATCCTCCAACCTGCTGCGCTTGAACCTGATTTTAAACAACCTGGTCCATTCCATCCCCAACATCATCCAGGGCAACACCCTGCTGCACCCCTACCACCGGGACGGGAAGGTGCTGAAACGGTTCGACTACATCGTCTCCAATCCACCCTTCAAGATGGATTTTTCCGATTTCCGAAACGAGCTGGACACCAAAGAGAACAAGGACCGGTTCTTTGCCGGGGTGCCGAAAATCCCGGCCAAGGCCGTAGAGAAGATGGCCATCTACCAGCTCTTCCTCCAGCACATCGTCCATTCGCTCAAACCCGGCGGCAAGGCGGCGGTGGTGGTGCCCACCGGTTTCATCACCGCCCAATCCGGCATCGACAAAAAGATCCGTGAGCACCTGGTGAATAAGAAAATGCTGGCCGGGGTGGTCTCCATGCCGAGCAATATTTTCGCCACCACCGGCACCAACGTGTCCATCCTCTTCATTGACGACAGCAACAAGAACGGCGTGGTCCTGATCGACGCCTCGGGTCTCGGCACCAAGGTCAAGGACGGCAAGAACCAGAAGACCCTGCTCTCCGAAGCGGAGGAAAACCGCATCATCGCCGCTTTCAACGCCAAAAAGGCGGTGGAGGATTTCTCGGTGGTGGTCGACTACGAGGACATCGCCGCCAAAAATTACTCCCTCAGCGCCGGGCAGTATTTCGAAGTGAAGATCGACTACGTGGACCTTACTCCGGAAGCGTTCGCGGCCAAGATGCGGGGCTTTACCGACAACCTGGACCGGCTGTTCAAGGTGTCGGCCGGGCTGGAGCAGGAGATTCGGAAACAGTTGGCGGGGTTGCGGTATGAGTAATTGGCAGACAAAGAAACTTGGCGAAATCTCCGAGATGTGCCTTGGAAAAATGCTTGACGAGAAAAAGAACAAGGGGGAATTCCAGCCATATCTTGCAAACATCAACGTCAGATGGGGCGGATTCGATCTTTCCAGCCTGAACGAAATGCGTTTCGAAGGTTCCGAACAAGAACGCTACGGATTGAAGCCCGGTGACCTTGTTATCTGTGAAGGCGGAGAGCCTGGTCGCTGTGCGATCTGGAAAGGCCAAGTGCCAGGCATGAAGATACAGAAGGCTCTTCATCGAGTTCGCATCAATAGCGGCTATAGCAATGAGTTTGTTTATTACCGATTGCTTCTCTCGGGCAAAAATGGTGAACTTGCCAAGCACTTCATCGGCTCGACCATCAAGCACCTGACCGGCATCGGACTGAAACAAGTTGAGTTTTCATTTCCGTCCTTCGAAGAACAAAAGAAAATCGCCGCCGTCCTCTCCGCCCTCGACTCCAAGATCGACTGCAACAACCGCATCAACGCCGGACTTGAGGCCATGGCCAAGACCCTGTACGACTACTGGTTCGTGCAGTTCGATTTCCCCGACGCAAACGGCAAGCCCTACAAATCCTCCGGCGGCACGATGGTCTACAACCCCACCCTGAAACGGGAGATCCCGGCGGGGTGGAAGGACTCGACACTTGGTGAGACTTTCAAAACGCACCTTGGCGGCACTCCATCCAGAGGCAAAAAGAAATATTGGCTTCCGGGTGAAGTGAACTGGTTGAGCTCTGGTGAGAATCCAAGCACGTTCGTCGTAGATCCAGACGAACAAATTTCGAAATCAGGTTTGCAGAATTCTGCTGCGAAACTTCTTCCCACAGGGACTGTAATTCTCTCAATAGTTCGTCACCTTAGGGCCTCCATACTCGGAATTGACGCAGCAACGAATCAATCAGTCGTTGGTATTCTGGAAACAGAAAAAATCAAACACTGCTTTATCTATCCGTACCTTATTCGCGAAATACCAAGGCTAATGGCTTTGCGAACAGGAGCGCAGCAACCACACATTAACAAAGGGGTGCTTGATGAATCACGCCTGATAATTCCTGATGATGCAATATTGGCAGCCTACACCACTCTGGCGGCACCACTATTTTTGCAGATCAAAAACTACCACCAGCAAAACAGGGAGTTCACCCAACTCCGCGACTGGCTCCTGCCCATGCTGATGAACGGGCAGGTAACCGTGGCGTAAGGGGGGCATAATGAAATTCGAAGCGTTTGTTTCCGGCCGCTTTAAACAGCAATACCAATACAAAAGTTTTCTGCCTTCTCCCATCAACCAGGTCTGGTCATGGGAAGACCCGCGCATCAACGTGCTGCTGGAACAGGCGACGAAATCGCTGGGTGAACTCAACGCCTTCACGCTGATTGTGCCGGATGTCGATCTCTTTATCCGCATGCACATCATCAAGGAGGCGAACACCTCCAGCCGGATCGAGGGAACCCGCACCGAGATGGACGAGGCGGTGCTGGAAGAGGAGGCGATCCTGCCTGAACGTCGTGACGACTGGCGGGAAGTACAGAATTACGTTCGGGCCATGAACACGGCCATCGGTGAGTTAAAAAAACTGCCCCTTTCCCTGCGCCTTTTGCGCCTCACCCATGAAATCCTGATGAGTGGCGTCCGGGGCGAGCGCAAGACCCCCGGAGAGTTCCGCCGCAGCCAGAATTGGATCGGTGGCGCGAGTCTTGCCGATGCGGCTTTTATTCCCCCGCACCATGAGGACATGGCCGATCTTTTATCCGACCTGGAAGCCTTCTGGCATAACGACAATATTGCCGTCCCCCACCTGGTCCGCTGCGCCCTGAGCCACTATCAGTTTGAAACCATCCACCCGTTTCTGGACGGCAACGGCCGCATCGGCCGCCTGTTGATCACGCTCTATCTGGTCAGCCACGGGCTGTTGAGCAAGCCGTCCCTCTATCTTTCCGCCCATCTGGAGAAGCATCGCGGCGCCTACTACGACGCCCTGACCCGGGTGCGCGAATCCAACGACATTGGCCACTGGGTGCGTTTCTTCCTGCAAGCGGTGGTCGAAACCGCCGAAAGCGGCAAAAGAACCTTCCAGCGCATCCTGACGCTGCGGCAGGAACTTGACGCTGAGATCCTCAAACTGGGCCGCCGAGCGGAGAATGCCCAGCAGCTCATGCTTTATCTCTATGGGACACCGACCATTACCGTCAACAAAGCCATGGCGGTGTTGGGCATCAAGTATGTCCCTGCCAACAGCCTGATCGCCTCTCTGGTGGATATGGGGGTGCTGCAGGAGGCCACCGGATTTCAACGAAACCGGATTTTTATCCTCAGGCGTTATATAGACATCTTCAGGGACGGAAATTAAAATACGCCAACCCTTATTATATTTTTTACGACCAAAAACATAACAAGGGTTTTCTTATGCAAGGTTTTCATCCTGAAAACATTCTTGATGAAATCTGAGAAGGTGCTTTGCAATTCCTGCCTACCTTGGATCGCCTGTGCGATATGGGCACGCTGCAGCCGGAAGGCGATAGACGCGGACGGCGGTACAGGCCGCGCTGATAGGACGTATCGACGTAAACCGTCCCAATACGCGATATGCGTCGATAAATTCCGTCAATAAATTTATTAAAATCCTAATAATACAGTAGATTATACTATTGACGCAGAATAACCTGAAATGCCCCGAATCCGGACATAGATCCATATCATCCCCCTACGATAGAAATTGGATATATTGTAGGGGGGGGGGGGGGGGGGGGGGGGGGAAAAGAATGGGAAGGGGGAGGACCGCAACAACAAGTCCAAAAAACGCACAGCTCCACCGTGCCGCCAGACGAGACCGGGGTCCTGGGGGAACCGGGG
>NZ_BAAHXV010000026.1:0-72094 GCF_054657895.1 Desulfatiferula olefinivorans
TACGGCCTTGGCAACATCGCCGGAAACGTCAATATTCACACGAAGAACGGTGGTGATCGGACTCAGGTAAGACTATTGACGGGCAGCTTCAATACCTTTGACGGCAGTCTTTTGACCAGTGAAGAGCGGGATGGTTTTTCCCAGACGTATTTTGTCGGTTACCGGCAGACCGACGGGTACCGGGACCATTCGGACCTGAAAAAAGGGGCGGCCTCGGGAAAGTGGTTTTACACCCCTGACGACGGCCCTCTCACTGTAGGGCTGATCGCCCGTTTTTTCGGGATAGATGCTAACGCACCAGGCTATCTGACCGAATCCATGGCTGAAAATGATCCCGAACAAGCGGCGTCTTTTGCCCGGACCGATGGAGGCATTCAGGAGAACAGACATGTGAGCCTCCACGCGGATTACAAACTGTCCCCCACCGTGAATGTTTCCCTTAAAACCTACGCCCAGGAGCTTGAGCGAACACGCTGGTGTCGCTGGAGCGACGCGGGTAGTCAGCAGGAACGGTATTCGGACGATGAACAGTACGGAGCTGTTTCTACACTCAGCTACGTTGTTGAAGATTTAGGGATCGATCGGCTGAAAGTCGACTGGGGGCTGGATGTTCAGTATCAGGACAATGCGGACCAGCGATGGACCACCGCTGACCGTGTGCGTCAAGGCGGACCAGTGAGGGATTGGGATTTGACACAGTCTTACTGGGGCAGTTACGTACAGGCCGACGGAACGATCAATCCATGGCTTCGTCTGGTCGGAGCGCTTCGGGTAGACCGCTTTGACGGGGATATGAAAAATGTCCTGACCGGCACCCGATCGGATATGCTGGATATGGATCTGATCTGGCAGCCCAAGGCCGGTTTCATCCTGACGCCTGAACGCGGCTACAGCGTCTATGCGAACTGGGGCCGGACGTTTCAGATTCCCGGAAGCCCCCAGTTGTTTGGACAGGATACTTCAGGCAATGAAATCTCACGGTCATTGAGCGAATCGATCAACGACGGGTGGGAAGCGGGACTCAAGGTTTCCCCCTTTGCCTGGCTCTCGTCACGCCTTGATTACTGGGAACTGGTTTCCACCGATGAAGTCCGAAACAAGGGAGATGGAAGCGGGGATTATATCAACACCGGTGAAACACACCGAAAGGGGTGGGACATAGCCCTTACGGTCAAACCCCATCGACTGTTTGCCGTATGGGGGTCCTATTCCCGGGTTCAGGCCGAATACACCGATCCGGGGCCGGGTCTGAATGACCGTCGCGGCAAAGATATCGAAAATATACCGGACTATACGGCCAAGCTGGGGGTCGACGTTGATCATCCATCAGGGATTACCGCGAGCCTGTGGCTTGAATCCCAGGGCAAATACCATGTGGATCCCCAGAATATCAAGCCTGAGGTCGGTGATTACGACGTGTGGAATATGAGCCTGGGTTATACAACCGGCAGGACGACCTTCGGCATCGAAGTCAAAAATCTTCTTGACGAGACTTACAACGCCTTCGTCTGGGATAGTGAATACGGTTTTTCTCCGGGTGACGAACGAAGCCTTTATGCCTGGGTCATGCTGGAATATTGATTCAGCCGCCCCTTAAGGCGGCTTCAACGGTTTTCGATGGGTTAATGATTCACATGAACATGGAGGAAAAACCATGATGATTCGTCTGTTGTGTTTTTTTGCTGCGTTATGGATGCTTGCCCCTCATTCGGGCGTTCAGGCTGGAAACGGGCCGAAAACGCTGATCTATTCCCATACCGGCAATGTGGGGCCACTTAATCCTCATCTTTATTCACCGAATCAGATGTTCGGTCAGGCGATGGTCTACGAACCGCTGGTGCGTTATGAAGAAAATGGCCGGATTGTACCTTGGCTTGCGGAATCATGGGCCATGGAACCCGACGGATTGGCCTGGGTGTTTCATCTGAGAAAAAACGTTCGCTTCTCCGATGGGACTCCGTTTAACGCCGATGCGGTTAAAATGAATCTTGATGCCGTGTTGGCCAACCGCTCACGGCATGAATGGCTCGAGTTGGCGACCGTGATACGGCGTGTCGAGGCGCTTGATGCTTTCACGATCCGGCTGTCCCTGATTCACCCGTATTATCCGATCCTTGAAGACTTGTCTCTGATAAGACCCTTTCGTTTTTTGTCTCCCTCGGCGTTTCCTGAAAACGGGAATACGGCGGAGTCTTTTCGTGCTCCTGTCGGCACCGGACCGTTCAAGTTGGTTGAAACCCGTCTTGGAGAATATGACAGATTTGAACGTAACAACGATTACTGGGGGCCTTTGCCTGACATCGAACGTATAGATATTCGGGTGATTTCAGACCCGAACACCTGTGCGATGGCTTTTGAAACAGGGGAGATTGATCTGATTTATGGGCAGGATCAGATCAGTCTGGACACGTTTGATCGTTTTCGGAACGATTCAAGATATATTTCAAGGACGTCTTCACCGATGGCTTATCGGAATCTGGCCGTCAACAGCAACCGGGGGCCAACGCGGGATCGTTCGGTACGCCGGGCCATTCAGCATGCGGTCAACAAAGATAATATAGTGTCCGGGATTTTTCTCGGTACGGCCGAAAAGGTGGATACCCTTTTGCCCCAAGAACTTCCATATTGTGATGTGGAGCTTGAACCTATCGGATTTGATCCCGATCAGGCCGGGCGGCTGCTCGAAAAGGCCGGCTGGAAAAAAGAACCGGACCGTCCCTTCAGAATGCGTGATGGGCAGACCCTTTCGGTGGATATCGTTTTTGTCGGCAATAATATCATCGAGAAATCCATCGCCGAGGTGATGCAGGGCGACCTGAAGAAGGTAGGCATCCAGTTGATTCTTCGCGGCGTTGAAGTGGATCTGTTTAAAAAAATCCAGAAAAACGGGGAGTTTAACATGGTGTTCAACGACACCTGGGGC
This sequence comes from Desulfatiferula olefinivorans, assembly GCF_054657895.1. Taxonomy (NCBI): domain Bacteria; kingdom Pseudomonadati; phylum Thermodesulfobacteriota; class Desulfobacteria; order Desulfobacterales; family Desulfobacteraceae; genus Desulfatiferula; species Desulfatiferula olefinivorans. The sequence goes on from NZ_BAAHXV010000026.1 coordinate 2,924, forward strand.
GCGCCCTACGAGCCCCATTCGTATTGCAGTTCCATGCGCGTCACGTCACACGGAGATTGTCAGGCCCAGTCGGGCCTGCCCATGAAGCAGGATATTGATCGTGCCATTTTAAGGGCATTGCGAACCCTCGATGAACGGGAACGAAAAGACTCTTACCGTTATATACTGTCCACGCTGCATGACGAGGCCGTGTATTTCCCGTTATGCAGTATCAATGGGCTCATGGTTCATCGGCATACGTTGGGGGGAGTTTCGTTCGGTGCAACCCAGTATGAAATTCCCTTTGAGAGGATAAGAATAAATGAAACGTTTATTCTAAGCGAGCGAGGTTTATGATGATACATTTTATCGGACGACGGCTGACGGCTCTGATTGGCCTTCTTTTGGCGGTGTCGGTGCTGGTTTTTTTGGTGCTCCGGCTTGGCGAAAACGATCCGGCCATGGCCTATCTGAGGCTTTCCGGCATTCCGCCCACGGATCAGGCTCTTGATACGGCCCGACAAGCGCTGGGCCTTGATCGGCCCCTGGCTGTTCAGTATATGAACTGGTTATGGCGCGCCATTCACCTTGATTTCGGCAATTCCTATGTTACGGGAACACCGGTTCTCGAACGAATTCTCTACTACCTGCCCAATACGCTTTATCTGGCGGGCGTCTCTCTGCTTCTGACCATCGGACTCAGTTTGCCCCTCGGGATCGGAGCGGCGCTTTACCGCGATCGCTGGCCCGATCATCTGGTCAGGGCACTGGCCTTTGTCGGGGTATCCACGCCCAATTTCTGGTTGGGCTTTCTTCTGGTCTATCTGTTTTCGGTCAAGCTGGGCTGGCTGCCGGCCATGGGTATGGGAGGTCCTGCCCATGTCATCATGCCGGCATTGACCCTGGCGTTGATGTCACTGTGCATCAACGCCAGACTGATCCGAGGGTCCATGCTTGAACAGATGAACAGCCGCTCTGTTCTGTATGCCAGGGTTCGGGGCATCCGGGAACGCTGGATCGTGGGGCGGCATATCCTAAAAAATTCTATGATTCCCGTGGTGACCGCCATCGGCATGCATATCGGCGAACTGCTGGGTGGGGCGGTGGTGGCGGAAATTCTTTTCGCCTGGCCCGGTGTGGGGAGGTATGCCGTTTTTTCCATTTACAATCGGGATTTTCCCGTGATGCAGTGCTTTATCCTGATGATGACCGTTATCTTTGTCATCTGCAATCTACTTGTCGATATCCTGTATGCCTGGCTGGATCCGCGAATACGTTTTGAAGGAGGTGTGATGTCATGATGGTGTTCCGCGCGCTGTTCAAACGCAAACTCAACTGGGTGGCCCTGCCGCTGATATTTGTTTTTCTGTTCATGGCCGCATTCGCTCCTGCGATTGTCCCCCATGATCCGGAAGAGGTGAATCTGGAACTGAAACTCGAATCACCAAGCTCTCGGCATTTTTTGGGAACGGACCATCTGGGCCGTGATATTTTTTCCCGTCTGATATGGGGAGCCCGTACGTCTCTGGGGTCGGTTTTCCTGATTATTAATCTGGTGATGCTTCTGAGTATGGTCGTGGGCTGCGCCGCCGGGCAGATCGGAGGTGTTGTGGATTCGGTTCTGATGCGAGTCTGTGAGGTGTTTCTGACCTTTCCTACGTTTATCCTGGCCATGTTTCTGATCGGTGTTTTGGGTATGGGCATGACCAATGTGGTTATCGCCATCGTACTCACCCATTGGGCATGGTATGCGCGAATCATCCGCAGCCTGGTGCTGTCGATGAAAAACAGGGAATATATTCTGGCGGCGAGGGTCTCCGGCACCGGTGGTCTGACGCTGTTTCTGCGTCATCTGGCTCCCCCGGTTCTTGCGCAGCTCGTAATTTTGGCGACTCTGGACATCGGACACATGATGCTTCACGTCTCGGGCCTGTCCTTCCTTGGCATGGGCGTTCAGCCCCCGACGCCTGAATGGGGCGTGATGATCAATGACGCCCGCCAGTTTATCTGGTCTCGACCCGAATTGATCATGTATCCCGGAGCGATGATTTTTCTTGCGGTTCTTGCCTTCAATATTCCCGGCGATACCCTGAGGGACAGCCTTGATCCCGTTATCCGTTCCGAGGAGGTGTGACATGACTCGCAGAGATGTTTTGACTGTTGACAATCTGACGCTCACCTTTTCCGTTGGCGGTAAAGAACGGACATTGGTTCGAAATCTGAGTTTTTCCATTAGCGAAAATCGAACGATGGGACTGATCGGTGAAAGCGGATGCGGTAAATCGCTGACCTGTCTGGCTATTATGGGGCTCCTGCCTCGCAGCATCCGTATGACCGGCGGCGAGATTCTTCTTTGGGGCAAACCGTTGACACAAGGATTGTCGGTGATGCACCGATCCATGAGGGGAAGGGACCTGGCCATGATTCTCCAGAACCCGATGAGCTGTTTTGATTCGGTATTTACCATTCGCCATCATTTTATGGAAACGTATTATTCCCATGAACGCGCGTCGAAAGATAAACCGGGCGAACGGATCGCCGAAGCGTTGAAAGCCGTCGGGTTCGATCAGCCCGATGATGTTCTGGATCTTTATCCGTTTCAGATGAGCGGCGGAATGTTGCAGCGCGTCATGGTGGCCCTTGCTCTGTTGATGCGTGTTCCTTTTCTGATCGCCGATGAACCCACCACAGACCTTGATGTGGTCTCTCAATCCCGAATACTTGATCTGCTTGATCAGGTCAGAAAACGTTATGACATGAGTGTTCTTCTGGTAACCCATGACCTCGGGGTCATTGCCCGTCTGGCCGATGAGGTCGTCGTCATGCAGAACGGGAATCGGGTTGACGGCGGAGCTGTCGGTTCGCTGTTTCGTTCATCGGAACATCCCTATACCCGTGCAATTCTTGAGGCGCATCTCAGTTTTTATGACGATCGGTTCCAAAAGATCCGATCATCTGTCCAGCAATCGGAACAGGAGGTGGCCCCATGGCTCTGATTGAATTAAAGGGGGTATGTAAATCGTATCGTCAGGGAGGTGTTTTTCGAAGTCGAAGGGTTCATCGGGTTCTTGAATCCGTCGATCTGGCCATCAGGCCGGGGGAATGCCTGGGCCTTCTTGGCCGCAGCGGTTCAGGGAAAAGCACGTTGGGGCGCCTGGTTCTGGGGCTTGAACGGCCCGAGGCGGGGGAAGCAATGTATGAGGGGGTTTCCATTCATAATCTAAACGGGGAGGCCTATCGAACCTTTCGTCGAAATGTTCAGGTGGTGTTTCAAAATTCCCTGGGATCAGTCAACCCTCGCTTCACGGCGGCCGACATCATCGCCGAGCCTATTCGAAATTTCGAAGTCCATTCCAAGGACGCCCTCCGGGAGATTGTCGGCAATCTGATGGAACAGGTCGGGCTTTCGGTCGCAGACGCATATAAATATCCCCATCAGTTCAGCGGTGGAGAACTTCAACGGATCTGTATCGCTCGAGCCATTGCTCTCAAGCCGCGTCTGATCGTTCTGGATGAAGCGGTCAGCAGTCTGGATATGCTGAATCAGGCGAAGATTGTCGAGCTTCTTCTGGATCTTCAACAGCATATGGGTACCGCTTATGTGTTTATCTCTCATGATATCCGGGTGCTGATGAAAATGGCGGATCGTATCGTCGTGCTCTCAGATGGGAAGATCGTCGATGAGATTGATCCGGAACGGTCCGAGGAGACGGTGCGGCATCCGGTTTTTTCAGAACTGATCGAATCGGTTCTGCCGCCTATGCCTCCGTGCGCGGAATGGTAAATGCCCTGGAAGGAAACATGAGGCAATGCTTCATGTTTCCATTTCATAATGGCGTCCTTTTGTTCACGAATCCTTTTTGAGAACGTAAATGTCTCCGTCGTATGTCCCTTGAATGTTGAGTTTCTGGGCTCCAAGGGCCTTCAGATAGTCGATATGCTCTTTTTCGATTGTCTGGCCGGGGACGAGAAGGGGGATGCCGGGCGGATAGGGGGACACCAGTCCCGAGGAGATCCGGCCCACGCTGTCTTCGAGTGCGACGGCTTCCCTCGGGCCGAAAAAGGCCGAGGCCGGAAGGCAGCTCAGGCTGATTTTCGGTATGATCTCGGGAAGTTTCCGCCGGTGCTTGGATACGGGCAGGGCAACCTTTTTCTGGTCGAGTTTTTTCAGTGCGTTGTAAAGGCGGATGACCTTGGACCGGGTGCCGCCGAAGGTCAACAGCACCAGAATGGTGGAATGGGTGTATTTTTCGATTTCAAGGCCGATTTCATCAAGCAGGAACCGGTGTATTTCCTGGGTCGAATAGTCCAGGCCGGATACGTCGATGAGGATTTTCAATGGATCATGCCCCATGTTGTCCCCGTCGAAATGGGCAAAGGCTTTTCTGAAATCGTCGATGCCGAGAATGCGGATATTGCGGAACGCGGCCATGTGTTCCTTGAGAACCTGGACGTGGCCGAGCAGGGCGTTGATGATCCGGTATCCTTCCATTTCGAGTTGCTTCCGGCAGATATCGAGGCTTGAGATGATCTGGTATTTCGGAGACGTGCTTGAATAGATGCTGTAGATTTCATGAAAAAAATCGGCGTCGAACTCCGGGTCGTTCACATGGATGTACGAGGCCTGGGAAAAGGCGGAAACGACCTTGTGGGCCGAATGGGTGATGTAATCCGCTCCGGCATGGATGGCCGAATAGGGGCGGAACCTTGGATGGAACAGGGAGTAGGCGAACCAGGCTTCGTCGATGAACACCTTCATGCCCCGGGCGTGGGCCAGATCCACAACCTGTTTCAGGTCGATGAGCAGGCCTTCATACGTGCATCCGGTCAGGATGAGAAGCGTTGCATGGGGGTGGGCGTCGATGGTTTGGCGGATTTCGGCAAGGGAGGGGGGCGCGAAGATACCGTAATCCGGTTGAAGGATGCTGTTCAGGTAAATGGGGTTGGCCCTGGCCTGAATGATGCCGTAGTGGACCGACTTGTGGCAGTTCCGGTCCACGATGACCGTGTCGTTGTCCCGGAGGAGGGTCTGGAGAATGATTTTGTTGGAGGTGCTGGAACCGTTGGTGACAAAATACGTCTTGGTCACCTCGAAGGTGTAGGCCGCCGCCTCCTGGGCCTTGCCGATCATGTGGCTGCCCTCGGAAAGGGAACCCAGAAAATCCACCGAAACCGAGAGGTCCCCGGCAAAGACATTCCGGCCGTAGAACTGATAAAAATCCTGGATGTAGGGGCTGTGGCGGAAGCTCGATCCCCCGCTGTGGCCGGGGGTGTGCCAGGAGTCGTTGTTTTCCGTGACATATTTCCGGTAAGCGGTCCAGAAAGGGGTCTGGGCGCGGTCGTCAAAGTCGTTGAGGATGTATCCGAGGATGGATTCGGGGTCGCTGATGATGTCGTCCATGAAAAAGAACGCGTCGATATCCTCGGATTCGTTGACAATGGAAAGGCCGATACGCTCGTCCCCCAGAATGTAGATGGGCACGGAAACACGGATGGTTTTGATCCGATCGATGATGCGGGTGATGCCGGCCGTCTGACGGGGCCCTGCGTCGTTTCGGTCGTCGGCACGTCGTTCGGGATCCCAGCTGAGAATCACGGCCTGGATGTCGCCGTCGGCTTCGACCTGCCCTAAGGCTTCGGCGACCGATGAGGCCCCGAGTACTTCAATGATGATATCCGTCCGTTCGAAATTACCGGCGCAGGTTATAATGCTCGATGAGATCCGCTCCTGCCTGGCCTGGTCCGTATCGATCACCAGGATTCTGAGTTCGGGAAGGGTCATGGCTGCCCCCTGGGGTTCGGGTGAGGATCAATCTGAAACAGGTTGTGCGCACTGGCGCGTGTCTTTACTTACATATCATAATCCCACGCGACGGGACACGTCTTTATCATGACGGTCCGTCGGACAGGGCCATGATACAAGATGAACGATCACGGTGACGATGCGCCCCTTATTTCACCTTGATCCACAGCAGCCGGGCCGTGGCCGGGCCGGGGTTTTCCCACTGGGAGGGGATTTCGCTTTTCAGGTAGATCACGTCGCCGGTTTTGGCCGTGCAGGTGGATTTCCCGGTTGCAAGGGTCAGTTTACCGGAAAGCAGATAACCCATTTCCTCGCCTTTGTGCACGAAGAAATGGGACGGGAGTTTGGTTTTGGGCGGTATGTCGATCAGGTAGGGTTCGGCCTTGGGTTCGAAATCCATGGGGGTCAGCAGGACACCGCTGAGGCTTTTGGCCGGAAGATCGCTGAACTTGACGGGGACGCCCTGATCGGACGGGAACACAAGACGGCTGTCGATTTCAGCCTGGCCCTGGAAAAAGTAACCGATATCCACGAACAGGGCCTCGGCGATTTTGAGCAGGGCGCTGATCGAGGGGGAGATCAGGTTGCTTTCCACCTGGGAGATGTTGCTGGGGGTGACCCCCACCAGGCGGGCCAGTTCGGCCTGGGTCACGCCCTGTTTTTTTCGGAGATCCTTGAGACGCAGGCCGATATTGATGCGGTTCCTGGCGCTTTTGTCGTCGGCGAATTCGATGGTCATGCCGGTTTTGGTGAAGGTGAAGGGCCGGTTCTGGGTGCCGGGGTTGCGGCCCTGGGCCTTGAGGATGGTCAGGGCCGACGTGTCACCCACATTCGCGAGGTCGATGGCCACCTGGGCGATCTGGTTGATGTGGGCCTTGAGCTGGGTGGAGTGGGCCCCTTTTTCGATGATCCAGTAGGCGATGGTGTTCAGATCGTACAGCCGGGGGCAGGAATGGGAGTAGAATTTCCGGATGGTGTCCTCGCCGCCCCAGAGATCCTGCATGCCCGTCAGGCTTTCGAACACGAAACGGACGTCGCCCTCCATGGTTTTATGGATGCCGTAGATGGCGTCCATGACCTTTTCGGGTTTGGCGGGTTCGTTGACCCGGATGATCTGGTAGGGCCACTGGGCCCCGTTCTTTTCGTAGAATTTTTCAAAGATTTCGGAGCCGTCCCCCTTGCCCTGGGTGAAACAGTCCAGAATGGTCAGGTGTTTGCTTTCGGCCAGCGGCCCCAGCATTTCGAGAAGGCTTTTGGGGGACCGGTCGAAACTGACGTAGATGATGGCCTTGTTCTGGGCCTGGGAGGTCTGGATCAGGTTCATGCAGAAGGGCAGGGCCAGGCTGCCCGCATCATCGTAAAGGATGACGTTGTCACCGATGAACAGTCCGCCGAGCAGGCGGTCGAGAGAGCTGATGCCCGATGAGACGCGTGTTTTTTCTGAAAACATAAAAACCTTTCCGTGTTGGGTTTTGTAAGGCGTCAAGTATAGAAAAAACAGGGAAAGACTGTCAACAGATCCGAAAAAATAAAAACGCCGGGGAAGGGGTCCCGGCGTTTTTTTGTTTCAGGCCTTCGGGGGAGGGGGAGGGTCAGGCCTTGAAACCGTGGAGGGCCTCCAGGGAATACTGTTTTTTGAAATGCTCGTAATTCAGAGAATAATCCAGCTCCTTGTGGCAGGTAAGAATCATCTGGCCGAGCAGCCGGTGAATGACGATCATCAGATAGCAGATGAGCGGTGTGGCCAGCCTGGGCGACTGGCTGATGTAAAGGTGAAAGACGGCAATGACGGGCATGTAAAGGATCGAGAGCATCAGGTACTGGGTACCGACTTTTTTGAAGATATCCGTGAACCGGGTCAGGTCGAAAAAGGCTTTGAACGATCGGCTGGTGACGGCTTTCATCATGCCCATGGGGAGAATGGCGGCCAGGCAGATCATGATGGCGTAAGCCAAAACCGGATGACCGATCTCCAGGGCTCCGATGAACAGAACCGCAGCCACAAGCAGGATCGAGGATTGTTTGACGACCATGAAAATGTGACTCATCAGTTCATGGGGGGGGATATGGGTGAAATTGGGTGCCTGGTTTTTTCCGTTGACGGTGTGGGTGAGCACATTGAGTCCGTAACTGGCCGTCAGGCCCCAGATGATGGTGAAAAGAACTTCGTTTAAATAGATATTGTCGGTGAACAGCATGCCCAGGCAGGTCAGCACGGCGATGACGATCAGGGAAAAGGAGCTGAACGGGTAAATCAGGGCCTTGGCCGTGCCGACCAGGACGTTGTCGCTGATATGTTGAATCCCCGTCCATTCGACCATGCGTTTGCAGGTGGGGCAGATATGCACGATGGGTTCATCCTTGGCAAAGCGGAAGTTCTTTTTTTCGACACAGGTAAAACAATATGAGGTGTCGCACTTTTTGCAATACCAGTGGGCTTCGCTGAAAGAATGATTGACGCAGTATTTTTCCATAACCGTTCTCCTTTAACTCAGTGGTCTTCGTGTCTATGACGGCGGCCGCTCCCGGTGTCGGGGCAGCCAAATTCATTACGGTGTTTTGACGGCTCACCCGCCCTGTGATTCCGAACGATGTCGGCTGCCGCGATCGTCATGACGATTTCTCCCCGTTTTCGGGCTGATCGCCAATGGGCGACGGCGTGACCGTTTCCGTTGCGGCGGGAACCGCGGCCCGACGGCTCACGGTTCCAGTCAGAATCTCTTCCACCCAGAGGGGCGGAAAAATCAGCAGGTCGTACAAGCGGACCATCAGGTCGCCAATGCCCATGATAAGGGTTCCGGAAAGAGTCAGGAAAAAAGCGGCAAGGCGCATGGCAAAGGCGACGACAATGCCCAGAACGGTCCGGCTCGCCAGAACGAAGGCCGAAAGGGGAATGGCGGTGAGGGCCAGGATAAACGGCAGGATGAACGTCAGGGCCATCCGTCCCAGGGTGGGAATCAGGGTGTCTTCGGGAACAGGCAATGCCTGTCCCGACAGAGCCTGGATCATGTCTTCCCGGCTGAGTACGGGGGGGGCGCCCAGCACGGCAAGGGACGATGAAATACCGGCCAGGATCACAAGAAAGGACAGCATGACCCAGGTCATGCGTCGCTTTGTTGCGTCGTCCATCTGTCCGATGACCGGGAACAGATCGGTGATTCCCATCGATTCCATCAGATAGACACCGATGGACACCTCGAGCAGAATAATGATCAGCGTTACCGCATCCGAGGACTTCAAGGGACCGATAAGGCCATTGGGGTCCATCAGTTCCGCCATGGACGGCGCGACCAGATGGACGTTGACGACGATACCCCAGACGGCGATGAACAGCCCCAGACCGGAGATGAAAAACCGGGTCATGGACGAGGCGCTGAGGGCTCGTTCGGCCCGGTTGGTTCGGTTCCGGATCGCTTCGTATTCGTCCATCTTCCGATCGATTCGGGTGGACCGGTCACGGATGCCGGAGACGATTTTACCCACGGAATCAAGGGTCCGCGTGAGCGATCGCCAGTAGGGCAAGAGACGATGCAGCGCGTCATGGTGTTTTGCAACGGCGCTCCGGTATTCCTCCATGGCCTGTGTATGCTGGGCACAGGTGCTTTGGTGAATGTCTTTCATGATAGCGCTTACCGCTTTGTTTTCAAGGGTTTCCCTGGGAAGCCCGGCAAGGGCGTTCAGCGCGCCCACCCATTCGGGCGGGGAAGGCGGGATGTCGGAACTTTGCCGGTAATCGGCGTCGATGCGGTCGATCTGTTCCAGAATCCGGCGTCTGAGAGAGGGGAATCCGCCCAGGTCCCGTTCAACCGCGGTATTGATCCGGAAAAATTCCTTTTCGATCTGTTTTTCAGCTGCGTCCAGGCCTGCGGTGAAAAGGACCTCCCGGTTCCGCTGTTGAACCGCCGTTTCGGCGGAGAGGATCGCCCGGGCCGTGTGGGCCAGTCCGTGCCGGACCAGACGGCATGAGGCCTGCACGGCGGCGTGGGCCGGTTTTCGGGCCAGGTAAAGAATCGCGATGGACAGAACAAGCCAGATGATGACGTTCAGGGCCTCGTAGGGCGTCCAGATATTGAGCAGCTGTATGACGGTCATGACGTCTCCAAAATAATTAATCAGAATGATTATATCGTAAACATGATTCGTGCCAGGTCGGATTTATTTTTCCAATTAATTAAAATTATGGATTTTTATATAAATCAACCCGGTTTCACCCCTGCGTCTTCAGGGCTATTTTTTTAAATGTTTTTTGATCAGGTGTGATATATGATCAACCCTGGTTATATGTCAAACGTCGATTTCCAGGGCCATCGCACGACCATGGGATATGCCGGAATCATACATGAAAGGAAGACCCATGATATACCCGCCATATATTGAACAGCCCATGGCATTCCCGGATTTCTACCGGGTGACCGACATCGGTTCCGCCACGGCCGTGGACGATGTGGAAACGACGGTTTGCCGCGAACTGGACCGTGTGCTTCCCGGAAGCGGGATCGAACCCGGACACCGTGTCGCCGTGGCCGTGGGCAGCCGGGGTATCACCGATCTTCCCCTGATGGTCAGAGCCCTGTGCAGGGCACTCAGGGGCATGGGCGCAGTTCCCGTGATCATACCGGCCATGGGCAGTCACGGCGGGGCTACGGGTCCTGGACAGGCTGCCCTATTGGCGTCGTTGGGGGTGACCGAAGCGACCTGCGGCGCGCCGGTGTGTTCGTCCATGGCGGTCGACTGCATGGGAGCGATTCTCGACGGGGTGCCGGTTTATTACTCCCGGGACTGCCTTTCCGCAGACCACGCCATTCTGATCAACCGCATCAAGCCACACACCAAGTTCAAAGGACCGGTGGAAAGCGGTTTATATAAAATGCTGTGCATCGGGATGGGCAAGCACGAGGGGGCCCTGGCCCTGCATCGGGCCGCCCTGCGCCACGGTTTCAATGCGGTGATCAAAGGGGCGGGGGACCTTCTGCTCCGATCCGCCAACCTTCGGTTTGCCCTGGCCGTGGTGGAAAACAGGCAGGATCGTCCGGCGGTCATCCGGGCCGTTCCGGCTTATCGGCTGTTCGATGAGGAAGCCAACCTTCTTAAAACGGCGAAGACGCTTTTTCCCCGGCTGCCCTTTGAACGTCTCGATGCCCTGATCATCGAGCGGATCGGCAAGGATATCAGCGGGTCGGGCATGGACCCCAACGTGACGGGACGGGCCTTTGATCTGAAGGAAGATGATTTTTCCCAAAATCTCTCCGTGACCCGCATCGGCCTGCTGGACCTGAGCGAACCCGGCGACGGCAACGCCATCGGTCTGGGCAACGCCGACTTCATTACCGAAAAGCTCTATCAGCGCATGGATTACGGCAAGACCCTGACCAACGCCCTGACCAGCCTGTCCATTCGCAAGGCCTTCATTCCCATCCGGCTTCGGGACGATCGCTGCGTGATCCAGGCGGCCATGCTGACCGCGGGCGTGGACGACCCCGGCGCGCTTCGGGCCGTGATCATCCGAAATACCCGGGACCTTTCACCGTTCTGGGCCAGCCGGGCTCTGCTTGACGAGGTGTCGCGCCTGCCCGGTGTCCGGGTGGAGGGGCCGTTTGCCCTGACCTTTTCTCCGTCGGGCGACCTGGCGCTTTCCTGAACGACCGGCAAGAAAAAAGCGTTTATATTTCGACAATTGTCCGGTTAAATACAATCACTCCATTCCAAATGACATTATCGGATACGATCCGGTTTCCTCGTCACGTCGCGTCCGAAATGCTGAAACAATGCGGTCTATAACGGCCTGAGCCCCTCCTTTCGTTTCGCCTCCGGTGTTTTTTTCGATGGCATATCAATTGCAGACTTTCGGGTCATCGCCTCGGCGTGCCCAATCAATTGATGTCATAACGTACACGAGCAACAGCAACGATCAGGAGGTATCTGTGTTTGCAATCTTCAACAGCGGCGGCCCATTCATGTATGTCATTCTCGTGGTGTCCATCACGGCCTTTGCCTTGTTCTGCGAGCGGGGGGCCTATCTGTATTTCCGGCTCAACCTCAATGCGGACAGCGCCTACAAACGCGTGGTCACCCTCCTCGAGAAGATGAACTACAGAGGCGCACTGGACGAATGCACCAAGATCGAGCACCATCCCCTTGGCCGCATTCTCAAGGCCGGTTTGATGAAGGCCGACAAGCGGGACAAGGAAATCGAGCTGGTCATGGAAGAGAATATCATGCGTGAAATCGGCCATGTAAAAGCCCGGATCAACTACCTGACCCTGTTCGCAAACATCTCGACCCTCCTGGGTCTTCTGGGAACCATCCTGGGCCTGATCTCGGCTTTCAAGGGGGTGTCAAGCGCCAACGCGGCCATGAAGCAGGAGATCCTGGCCAAAGGTATTTCCGTGGCCATGCTGACCACGGCCTTCGGTCTGATCGTGGCCATCCCATGCCTCGTGGGCTACTACCTTCTGAACAACCGGGGTGAGCACATCATCGGCCAGTTAGAGGAAAAGGCACTTTCCCTGTACAACCTTCTGACGTCCATGAAACGGGAAGAAAAGGAGTAACATCATGGCACTCGGCAGACGACGACGCATGGACGACGAGGAAATCGAACTGGACATGGTCCCCATCATGAACATGTTCCTGGTTCTGATTCCCTTTCTGCTTTTATCCGCCTCGTTTTTTCATATCAAGGCCATCAATACCTCGGTGCCGGTGCTGTCGTCGAGTGAGGCGTCGCAATCCGAACCGTCCGATCCCAAAGCACAGATCAAGGTTACGGTCATCGTGGAAATCAAGGATGCGGTCATCGCCCTGTCGGCCATGAGCGACGAACTGGAATACGACGACCTGGTCAAGCTGGAGGCCGATATTCCCGTGAAAGAGGGCGCCGCCTATCCCATGGACCAGCTGGCCGCCCATCTGAAATACATCAAGGACTCCTACCCCAAGAGCGACACCCTGATTCTTGTGCCCGCCTCGTCGGTGGTCTACGGCACCATCATCGAAACCATGGACATGGCCAGATCATCGGAGAATATCGAAATGTTTCCCAATGTGGTGTTGTCCGGAAAGGTGGGTTAGGGGGAGCCATGGCTTTAGGCAAACGACGCAAGGCGGTCAAGCCGTTCATACCGCCCAAACTCCAGATCACCTCGATGATGGACATGTTCACCATCATCCTGATTTTTCTCCTCTTCTCCTTTTCCAACAATCCAGAGCAGATGGATCTTGAAAGCGAGATGACGCTTCCCCAGTCCACATCCAAGCTCGACTACAAGGACAGCATCCGGCTGGTCCTCAGCAAGAACCAGCTCAAGCTTGACGGCAAGGTGGTGGCCACCCTGGACGGCGATCAGGTGACGGGCCTTGAGACCCTCTACGACGAACTGAAAAAATACCGGGACGTGGCCGACGAGCTGAAGAAAAATGAATCCGAAGAAACCAGGAAGGAACACATCCTGTTTTTGTGCGACAAGCAGCATTCATTCAAGGTGGTCAACGCCATCGTGAAAACGGCGGGTCGGGCGGGATACCCCAACTTCCAGTTCGCCGTGGTGGAAAAGGAGTAGGAAGGATGAAACGTCTTATCACCATCGCCGGGGCCCTTTCGACCCTGCTTTTTCTCGAGGTGATTTTCGGATCGCCCACGGCCTATGCGGCCGAGGAGAAGAAAACGACCGCCGGAAATTCGGGCGAGCTTTTGACCCGCATCGATTTCGGCAACTCTTACATCACCGGCCAGACGCTGAAATCCGGGGCGGTGTATCTGCTTCAACGCAAGAAAAGCGACGTGAAGACCATGCTCACCTACCGTGAGGACTACCGGAAGGAAATTCTCGAAAATCACGATATCCGTAAAAAGGATACTGAACAATAAGGTGTCACGCTTACCTCGATCAAAGGTTGGGAATCATGACTGTTTCATTGAAAAGAAAGCCTGCGGAAACCACTGACGAAAAGGCCGTGCCGGTTGGAACCCCGGGCGGGTTTATCGTCCAGCTTTACGTGTTTAAGGGCGAACGGTACCTGGGATGGGACTGTTTCGACACCCGAAAAATCCTGGTGGGCCGGTCCCCGTCGGCCGATCTGGTGCTCGATGATACGGCCCTTGCGGATATTCAGGCCGAATTTCTGGTCGGCGGCCTCAAGAGCGACAGGATCATGGTGGCCGACCGCGGCAAAAACGGGGCTCTTTTCATCAACAACAAACCGCTGACCCATGGTCTGGTGGGGCCCCTTGATGTGGTCAGGATCGGAGCGTATACGATCAAGACCAAGATCAAGGCCATGGAGTCTGTCGAACCCTTCCCCGAGAGCGTCCGTGACCTGAACGATGCCCCCCTTGATGGGCCGTCCGCGGTCAGCGATCCGGTTGTTTCGTCCGAGTCCCTGGCCCGGCTGTCCGAAGACCTTCCTTCCGTCATGGATGAAACGGACCTTGCACCTGTGGACGTGGACGCTCTTCTGGGCCTTGAGGAACCTGAGGCCGAAGACCTCGCCTGGGACGGCATGGACGATCCGACGGAGGATCTGACCGATCTTGATCTTTTCGAAGAAGAACCCTGCGGTGCCGCCTTTGACCTTGCGGTCGATGAAACCCTGAGCGCGCGCGCTGTGGCCGTCGACTGGGATGAATGCACGGACGAGCTTCAGCCCGATCAGCTCGATCACATCGACCCCGTGGCCCCGGCTCCCGAGCCGGCTCCTGAGGCCCGTGAGGCGAAAACGCCCGAAGCCGCTGAACCCGTTATTGAAAACACCTTTCCCGCCTCGTTTTTTTCCGTGATCGAGGATGAGGAAGACGATGACGACGACGACATGCCCGCAGCCTTTTCCCTCCGGGACAAGCTGGTTGGGCAGGATCGAAACCTGGGGCGGTCCGCCCGGGGCGAAAAGGTCCTCGAGGTCATTACCCTGCGCAAGGACAACGTGCTTGGCATCACCCACCTTAAGGAAAAGGGCGGCCATGTGCTGATCGATGACGCGGAGCATTTCTGCCGGGTCGATCATGATGAAAAACACGGCACCCGTCTGACCTTCAGCGAGCCGCTCCTTGGAACCATCAACCGGCAGGGCGACACCCTGTTTCCCGCCGAGAAAAAATTTTCACCCAAGGCCCTTCTTGGAGGCGGCAAAACTTACAGCAGCCTGCTTCCGTCCAAAGGCGAGCTGGTCCTTTCCGACGGCTTTTACGACTATGTCCTGCGCCAGAGTTTCGTCAGCGCAGCGCCCGCAGAGAAAAAACGCCCCGAAGACGCGGCGCCCATGCCCAAGCGCCTCCTTCGGTCCACCGCCTTCAAGTACACCTCACGGGCCGTGGGCTTTCACATCATTTTGATGATCATTTTATCCTACTCCATCACCATGCCGGACAAATCCGAATTCAAGGATCCGGAAACCTATTTCGTGATGGTGGAAACCGAGAACATTCACAAACCCGTGAAACCCAAACCCAAGCCCGTGATCCCTGCGCCCGCGCCGAAAAAGATTGAAAAGGCCAAAAAAGAAGAACCCAAACCGGGCACCCAGGTGGCGGCCCTCAATCCGAAAAAACAGCCCGTCAAAGCCGAGAAACCCAAAGCCGGCGGAGGCCACAAGGGGACCGTGGTCAACCGTAACGTGAACGACATGGGCCTTCTGGCCACCCTGGGCATGAAAACCGGCATCGAGATCAAGCCCAACGAAGCCCTGGCCTCGGTGACCAACATGGACGCCGTCACCAGCACCCATGCCCGTGAAGCGCGCATCAAGGTCGGCGGGCTCATCGGTGATCTGGGTGACAGCCGTATCGCCATTCCCAGCGGCGGGGTGATCAACAACAAGGGCGCGGCCGACGTATTGAGGAGCGCAGGCATCGGCGGCAAAGGGTCCGTTGCGGCCCTTGAGAGCGGCAATACCGGGCAGCGTGCCGTCAGCGGCGCCGTGTCCGCACCCCTCACCAAAAAAGTGAAATTCAAGGGCGGCGGCATCAGCCGGGAAGCCGTGGCCAAGGTCATCAACGACCATATCGATGAAATCAACTACTGTTACGAAACGGCGCTGATCAGCGATCCCACGCTGATGGGCAAGATCGAGTTCGAGTGGGTGATTCTGCTTTCAGGCAAGGTGGGCGAAGTGAGGATCAAATCCTCGACGGTGAAATCCAACGAGATTCACGCCTGCATCAAGTCCGCCATCAGAACCTGGGTCTTCCCCAAACCCCAGGGCTCTGCGGTGGAAGTGTCCTATCCTTTTGTTTTCGATGTTTCAGGCTTTTAAGGAGCGCACGGCGTTTATGAGACGATTTGTCATCACACTGATCCTGGTCATTCTCTCACTGGTGACCATCGGACATGCCCAGAGCGCGGAAACCGACGAACCGGTTTTCGCCATCCAGGAAAAGATTTTTCACAAATACCACGAGCTGGCCGTCATCGCGGGCTACAACGGGGGGGAGGATTTTTACCAGGTGTTTCCCCTGGGCCTGTCCTACACCTTCCATTTCGATGACAACATTTCCTGGGAAGTGGGACGGATCTACGCCAACTTCACACGCGAGAAGGACATCCTCAAAACCCTGCTCAACGATTTCGGCGCCGCTCCGGTCAGCTTCTGTGAGCCCAAATATCAGATCCTTACCCATCTGGTGGTCCGGCCCTTTTACGGCAAGGATGCGGTGATCAATAAAACCATCCTCAATCATGAAACCTATTTCTTCATGGGCGGAGGGTTTGATTTTTACACCAAGAATTATTCCGACGGATTCACCCCGGGCAAAAACAAGATGGCCCAGATCATCAGCTCCGGGGTGGGCATCAAGTATTTCATCAACCAGGATATCAACATCGCCTTCGAGGTCCGTGATTTCGTGACCTTCAGGGACAGGGAGATGGTCAACACCGTCTGGTTCGGCATGAATCTGGGGTTCCGTTTCAACCTGGGCAGCAGGCCGTCCTATTCCGACGAGACCATTTCCATCCTGAACGGGTACCTGAAAGACAAGTAGGCCATGATGACACGACGATCGCTTATACTCATGATGCTGTTTGCCCTCCTGGTCGCAGGGCCGCGCGCCGTCATCGCTGAAGACGGTGCCTTGGCTGTCGGAGAGCAGACGGCCCCGGTCACGCCGACGCCTTCGGAAGACCCTGCGCCGGCCTCTGTCGCCCCGGCCGATCCGTCCATGGTCGACCCGGCGGCGGAGCCCGAACAGAACCCCATGGACCTCTTCGATCAGGGGTACGCCCTGTTTTCAAAGGACGACTTCATCGATGCGGCGCCATATTTTTACCGCTATATTTCCGAAAACGGTCCCGAAGCCGATGAATACGACTGGGCCGCGTTTTTCCTGGGCATTTCCCTGAAAAAAAGCGGCTATTCCCATGCCGCCGTGGACGTGTTGACCCATCTGGTCACGCGGAAACCCAACACGCGCATCGTCACCTACATTCTGGAGCTGTTCGAGACCATGTCCCGGACCATGCCCTATGACCGGGACAAGGTGATCCACAAGGCCATCATCGACCAGGATTATGGTTTCGTGGACAGTTCCCTCACCGATTTCATCAATTACCATCAGGGGCTGTTTGACTGGGAAAACGGGTTCGACGACTGGGGCGACAAGCATTTTGCCAAGATCCGGCAGGGAAGCTACTACCACTTCATGTTCCGTTACCGGAAAGCCCTGTACGATATCAGCCGGGACCGGATCGATGAGGCCGTCACCGTGCTCGAGGAAATCAACGGGGCCGATTTCGACGGCGAGGATCTCAAGAATCAGGTCCGTAAGACCCTGGCCCGGCTGCTGTACGAGAAAAAAGAGTACGAACGGGCCGATGAGCTTTATCAGAGCATCAGCCACAACATCGTGTTTCAGGCCCAGAACCTGATGGAACGATCCTGGGCCCAGTACCGCATGGGCCATGCGGAAAAGGCCATGGGCCTGCTCTATGCCTTCAAGGCCCCCGTGTACCGGAATTATTTCACCCCCGAGTATTTTCTGCTCAAATCCTTCATTTACAAGGATGTCTGTCATTACCAGCGCGCCCTTGCCGTCATCGACGAATTCCGTGACCATTACCGGGAGGCGTTGGATGCGGTTTACGGCAGAAAAGACCCCACGGACAACCAGGCCCTGCTTTTGGCCCTTCTGGGCCACCGTAAAATCAATGAAACCTGGGCCTTTCTCCGTCTTCTGGACACGGAGCACAGCAGAATTCAAAGGCTGGAGGACCCGGGTCTGTCGGACTATCTCCGGACCATCTACGATCTGCGTCTGGAGCAGGCCCGGCGGGAGTTCCGGCTGCGTGTGGACGAAAAATACGTGAATCTGGCCAACGACCTTCTGGAATATGAGGAAAAAGCGGACCTGATGGCTTATGAGGTGGGCCTGGATATGTACCAGCGGGTGTATCAGTACCACTACACCGAAGGGGCGGACCGCGGCAAAACCGAAACCGTTGCGCCCGGACGTTATCTGGCCGTCTATCCCTTCCAGGGTGAGTTCTGGAACGATGAACTCAACATGTACAAGGTGACCCTGGAAGACAAATGTGCCTGCATGGAAGAATGGGATATCTTTTTCAAATGAAACGTCACCGCTTGCTATCGCTTATCGTTGCTGTCCTGGCCCTGCTCGGCCTTTGCACCCTCTCGTTCGCCGAAGAGGCGGACACGGCCAAGGCGGAAACACGCTATGAATTCGAAAAAAAGGACAAGGAAAAAGAACAGCAGCGTTTCCTTGAAAAGCTTCAGAGCGACAAGGCCAAGGTGGATCTTGCCATCGGCAACACCAAGATGCTGATCGACAAGTCCCGAAACATGCCCTACCTGCCCGAACTCTACCTGCGGCTGGCCGAGCTTTATATCGAAAAGTCCCGGTTCGTCTATTTTATCCGCAAAAACGAGACCCAGGCCACCTCCAAGGCCCTGGACAGTCTTGAAACCAATACCTTGAAAAACCTGGCCATCGAAACCTACCTGAGGATCCTGAACGATTTTCCGGACTACCCGGACAACGACAAAATCCGGTTTTTCCTGGCCCACGAATACCGTGAGCTGGGTCAGATCCCCGAGATGGTGGACCAGTACCGGACCCTGATCAAGACCTTTCCGGACAGCGCCTACACCCCGGAGTGTTATCTGCTTTTGGGAGATCACTTTATCAGTGAGCAGGATCTGGAGATGGCCCTTCGGCATTACAAGAAGGTGCTGAATTATCCGGACAGCTCGGCCATCGTGATCGCACGGTACAAACTGGCCTGGGGCCACGTGAACAACCGGGACTTCGCGGCGGCCATCAAGCTGTTCGAGGAATCGGTTACGGCCAACGACGCGGACAAGGAAATCGACGTGGACACCTACAAGCGGGTGGACATCAAGATGGAATCGCTTGTGGACATGGCCTACTGTTATCCCGAAGTCTACAAGGACAACACCCCGGCCCAGGCCATCGACTATTTCAGGAAATACGCCTGGTCCCGTCAGGTATACACCCATGTGCTCGAAAAACTCGGCTACCGCTACCTGATCAAGAAAAAATACCGGCATGCCGTTGAAATCTACCGTCAGCTCGCCACCCTTCAGCACGATGAGAAAAAACTCCTGGAATATGCCCGGAATATCTTCGAATGCGTCCAGGAACTGGGCGACTTCAAGAACGCGGACAAGGACGTGGATATCATTGTCCGCGCCCTTGAAAAACAGACGTACTCCATTCATATCCCCGACGATGAAAAAAAGAAAAACCTGACGGATTACGAGCTTTACGCCCGGAACATCGTGACCCATCTGCACAAACAGGCCCTGAAAACGTCCGAGGCCGAGGCCTTCGCACGGGCCGCCGATGCCTACAAGGTCTACCTTGACTTTTTCGAACACACCTCCGTGTATCCGGACATGCTGGCCAACTACGCCGAAACCCTCTTCGCCTCCAAACGCTATCTGGAAGCCGGAAAACAGTACGAGGCGCTGATGGCCTTTATGGAGCGTCCGCCTGCGGAGAAGACGGCGGCCGACGCACCGGCGCCTGAAACGGCCCCGGACAAAAAAACGGCGGCGGCCCGGAACACCGATCTGGCCAAAAGCGGCGTGCCCGCACGCATCGACCTGATCAACAGTGCCGTGATTTCCTATTACAACGCTCTCAAAAACAAGGAAAACCTCAATTATTACCAGATCACCTTCGCCCGGGGGGGCCTCCGTGAAAACGGCAATCTCTATGTGAAAGAATTCCCCCAGTCTCCCAAGGTTCCGGACATCCTGTTCAACATCGCCTGGATCACCTTTGATGAAGGGAACTACGTCGAGGCGGCCAAAAACTTCACCGCCTTTATCGACCGGTACCCCCAGGGCAAGGCGTCCGAATCGGCGGTCCACCTGACCCTTGATTCCTACCATCTGCGGGAGGATTTCGAAGGTCTGGTGGAATTCGGTCGGAAGATCGTCCAGGATACCCGGATTTCTCCCAAGGTCCGAAACGAGGTGGCCCAGGTGATGAAGGCCTCGGAAAGCCGCATCGTCAGCAACCTGACCATCGACGCCATGAACGACTGGGAACTGGGCAGCCGGAACATCGAGGAGATGGTCGAGAAACACAAGACCACCGGTCTGGGCGAGCAGGCGCTAAATGCCCTGATCATTTCGAGCAAGGACAAGGGCAAGCTCGACACGATTTTCTCCGCCGGATACAAGCTGATCAAATACTATCCCGAATCCGCCCATGTGGCCGACGTGATGGCCGTGATGATCGATTCGGCCGCATCGGCTTCCCAGTACCGGGTGGTGGCCCGGTACCTGGAAGAGTTCGGCCGACGGATGCCCAAACATGAAAAGGTCCCGGCCTTCATGAAAGAGGCCGGTCGGATCCGCAAGTCCCTGGGGCAGTATGCCCTTTCCAGCCAGGACTATGAGATGTTCCTGGCCCGTTCGGACCGGAAAAATCCGGACAGGGTGCCGGTGATGTTCGATATCTGGGAAAACGCTGAAAAGACCGGAGATCAGGCCGGGGCCGTGGAGATTCTCGACCGCGGACTACGGGAGATGTCACCGCCGGACGCGGTCCGGGCCCGGGCACTTCTGGCCGAATACCATCGAAAGAAGGGGGATTACAAGAAAGCCCTCTCATACCGGAAGCAGGCCGTCAAAGATTACAAGGCCCGGTATGCGCCCGAGAACCCGGCCATGAACGATGCCTATGCCGCCATGGTGTTCAACGCGGTTCAGGGGTCCTATGACCGTTACATGAACACCAAGCTGGGCAGCGTCATCGACAACCAGGTGGTGGCGGCCAAGGCCTCGCTTCTGGGAAATCTCGAGGAGGGCTACGCCTCGGTCATCGGACTCAAATCGCCGGAATGGGTGCTTCAGGCCTGTTACTACGCCCATGAGATCAACCGGGAATTTGCGGTGTTCCTCAAGGAATCGCCCCTGCCCGAAGGGCTCAGTGAGGAGCAGGGCGCCCAGTACAAAAAAATTATTTTCGACAAGGCCCGCAGCTACATGGACAAGGCCGACGAATACCTGAAAACCGGTGAAGCCCAGCTGGATAAATGGAAGATTATCAATCCGGCCGTCACCGGGCTTTACACCGGCGAGCCGACCCGGATCGAACCCTTTGGCGGGAAGAGCTCCGCAACGGAGATTGCCGAGCAGTTCCTCAAGGACGAGGCCCTCAAGGAACTTCACTACGAGATTTTTCACGCCCCCCAGGATTCCGAGCGTTTGTTCAGGCTGGCGGGCATGTACTACGATCGCGCCGATTACCGCCAGGCCCTGCTTCTTTCCTGGAAAACGGTGGATTCCGACGCCGCCGAAAGCCTGAAGCTCCAGGCTTACAAACTGATCGGTCTTTGCTATCTGTACACCGGGGAAGACATGCGGGCCCGGGATGCGTTCAACGAGGTGCTGAAACGGGATGCCCGCGACATGGAAACCCTGATCAACCTGGGCGGACTGCTCAAACATTACCGTCAGGATGAGGAGGCCGCAGGCCTCTACCTCCGCCTTCCCAGGGAACTGAAACTGCAGAACGCCGGTCTTGCCCTCCATCCGGTGGCCAGGGAGATGTATGATGCATCGGTCAAGACCAACTAAATCGGGCTATGCGCGCCGCTTGATTCATCCGGTTTTTGCCGGGTTCCTGATGCTCGCCCTTTGTTCCGGCTGTTCGGACGATGGCGGCGCACCCCTCAATGTGGATGAAACCATCCCCGTCAGCGTGTCCTGGACCATCAATTCGGTGCTTGCCCAGGACCCGGCCGACCGCAGCGATCTGGATGACGGGATGGCCGAAGACTACATCGAACCGCAAATCAGCGTCGCTGAGCACGAGGGTCGCGTCCACATCGCCTACTACGATGTCAACCCCGATCCGGTCACCCGAAACGATCATCCCTACCGCCTGATGTACATGTCTTTCAACGCCGTTGATTTCCGTCATCTTTACTCCGGGAACACCATCCGTGAACGGGTGCTCCTGATCGATGACGATCCCCGGAACCGGTCCGGTCTGTCCATCTCCGTGGCCGGGGGCAAAGCGGTGATCGCCTATCCGGTGACCCGGCTCTACATCGTGCTTGACGACTTCGACCTGAACAACCAGGGCGATGTGATGATCGCCGTGCGCGACGGAGCGAACACCTGGCGTCATGAGATCGGGGCCTATGGCTATGTGCCTCCGGACAGAAACCCCGTGTTCCGTGACGGTCTGGCCCAGTCCGATTTCCGGGTGGCCGGGGGCGGCGGGCTGGTCCACCTTTCTTTTCAGTTCTATTACGAAGGTATCGATTCCTACAATTTCGATTATCCGGACCTGCGCTACATCGCACAGCCGGTCAACGCCTTTGACAACGCTGACGTGAACGCCGTGGCCGACCTGGAAGAGGATGTGGAAGGCAATATCTACCAGAGCTTCGCCTCGGGCCAACAGTCCTTCCACGGGGGGGCCAACCATCTGATCTTAGACGGCGAGGGTGAGCCGGTGGTGTTCTATTACGTGGATGACACGGTCAACGGCAACGCCCAGGACCGGGGCCTCCGCTTTGCCCGCAAGGTCGACGGAGTCTGGCAGGCGCCCCAGTGGATTGAAAGCGGCATCACCGTGTCCAATATTCGCGGGGCCGTGCGGTCCGACGGCGGGATCTTTGTGGCTTATACCGTCATCGAGATCCCCGATTTCATCGACAACCAGACCGAATTGCCCTCCATCGTGAAATACGCCGAGCAGATCGACGTGATCACGGGCTACGACCCCGACGGCGAGGCGATCCACGGCTGGGAGTGGCGATACAATTACGTGAACTACAACACCATCTGCGGCGCCGATCTGACGCTGGCCCTGGATTCAAACGACCGTCCGGTGGTGGCGTACTACGATCACATGAATTTCACCCTCAACCGGTTTTTCAGCCGGGTCAAGGTGTCCCGGAGAAACGACGCCGGAGCCTGGGAGGTCTGTGTGATCGATCCCGAAGCCGTGGGGCTGAGCAACGAAACCAGCCCCTATGACGTGCTGCCGGGCAGCACGGATACCATGTATATCGGCAGGTACAATCACCTGTGGCTGGATGAGGATGACCGGATCTATCTCGCGTCCTATTCCACGGTCAACAAGAAACTGTTTATTTTTGCCATGAACCCTTAGCCGGGCGTCATGGCCGGGGAAATGTCCGGGGGGGCTACACCTTTTAACCCTCAACTGGGAGATGCTATGAAAACACTGAAAAAACATGTGACATGGGTGCCGGCGTTGCTCCTGATGGTTTTCATCGGAGCCTTACCGGCCGTTGCCGCGGATATTGATCCCGAGGCCTATTGGCAGGAATGTGACGATATCTTCTGCGGCGCACCGCCTTCAGGCGGCGCGGGCGGCGGCGGCGCCGGCGGTATCGTCGTGCTGGTCACCTACAACCTGGGGCCCCTCGCGTATTTTTCCGACGACAGCGATGACGACGGCACCATGGACGGGGTGGACAACTGTGTGATGGCCCCCAACGACCAGACCAACAACGACGGGGACGATCTGGGCGACGCATGCGACAACTGTCCGACCGTGACTAACCCAGACCAGGCCGACCGGGACGGGGACAACATCGGCGATGCCTGTGATCCCAACATCGACGGCGACGGCGAAGTCGATCTGGACGAAGACGGCGTTGCCGACCCGGGGACGGCTATTCTCAATGAAGACGACAACTGTCCGACCATCGCCAACGTGGACCAGCTGGATACGGATGGTGACGGCATGGGCGATGCCTGCGATGATGACGACGACAACGACGGCATTCCCGACAGCATCGACGAGTGCCCCAAGGTGCCCAACGCGGGACCGGGAGCGAGCTGCAACGATTCGGACGGGGACGGTTATGACAACAATGTGGACCACTGCCCCTTCTGCCGAAGCACCCAGAACAGGGATACCGACGGGGACGGTGTGGGCGATGTCTGCGACAACTGCCCGAACACGGACAACCCCGACCAGCAGGATACGGACAGAAACGGTAAAGGTGATGCGTGTGATGCCTAAACTGCTGACAGCCATCGTTGCCGGTCTGGCCGTCCTGGTTACGGGGTGTTCCGATCCCGATCTGGAACGGGCCCAGTCCCGCAGCAAGGTGACACTCGCCGGGAATTTCCTCACGGAAAATCCGGACGTGATCAATTTCCCCATAAGGATCGCGCTGGCCATCGACTGCTCCGGGTCCATGATGGGGTCCGATCCCGACGGCGCCCGTATCCAGGAGGCCTGGGATTTCATCCAGACCTACCACGATTATGAAAGCGTCAAGTTCGACGTGATTTTATGGAACAACACGGTCAGCGGCACCACCGGCGGCTTCACCCGCGACCTGACGGCCATTGAAAACGTTTTGTTCAACTACAACAACACGTCGACCACCAGCTACATCACGGCCATCCAGACCGCCGAGCAGCATTTTCTGGCGGAAATCGCGGACATGCGGAACGACAACGCCCAGAGCGCCAACATCGCCCGCATGAAGTGCATCGTGATGTTCTTCAGCGACGGTCTTCCCGATCCCGGCGGTTCCCTGATGATCAATCAGATCTACAACGCCGTGGAGGACATGGAAGAACATCTGGTCGAAGAGCAGGGCGTCGCCCTGTTCAACTTCCATACCTTCTTCCTGTCGACCCTGCTTCAGGCCAACGTGGCGGATTACAACACCGCCGTGAACCTGATGACCAACATGGCCAACTACGGCAACGGAATCTACACGGAGTTTGAGGAAGACGACGACATCGAGTTCATCAATATCGTGGACATGCGCCTGACTGTGGAATATCTGGTCAAGTTCATCATCGCCTTCAACACCAACGTGCGGCCCGGCAACGAGATCGTTTATGTGGACAGTGACGGGGACGGGCTCACCGACGAGGAAGAGCTGGATGTGGATTTCAACCACAACGGGCGCATCGACCCTGTGGAAGAAGGGCAGGCGACCAACCCCATGCTGCGTGATACGGACAACGACGGCCTCAGCGATTACTTCGAACGCAAGATGAGTACCATTGACAATGCCCTGGACCCCCTGAACCCGGCGGACAGCGGATGCCCCTACGGCGCGGAAGCCATGGACCGGGACCGGGACGGTCTCACGGACTGTGAAGAGGTGATCAAGGGCACCAGCTACAACAATCCGGACACGGACAGCGACGGAATACCCGACGGCATCGAATTCTACATGGGAACCAATCCTCTGGAAGTCCAGGCCATGGATGATTCGGATTTCGACGGCGTTCCGGACTGGCTGGAAGTTCAGCGTCACACCAACGTCCGGGTCAACGACGACAAGATCCGGGCACGTTACAGTTATTACTACGACATCAGGGACCTGGGGCTCATCGAACTCAACCAGGGCACCCAGTACCAGTCCCGGCGTCGGCGGATTTCTTTCAATATCTCGAATATCGATATCATGGCGACCCTGGGCAGCGAGACGCTCCTTCCCGGAGACAATCTGATCCGTATGTTCATTGCGGAAGTGCCCGAGGACATGCCCGATTCCAACCCCGTGTACCGGGTGGCGGATATCGTTGTCAACTATTACGATACGGAGAACCGAACCATCCAGGTGGACAGTTTCGAGGCTCTGTAACGCATATTAAACCCATAACCGGAAAAGACCAGGTGAATGATATGAAAAAACTGATTGTGCTGATCATGGCTCTTTGTGTGGTCGGATGTTCGTCCGACTCCTCGGACCCCAACGGGACCGGTCCCATTGAAATCACCGTGACGGACAGCGGCGCCATTTCGGCGAGCAGAATCCGGGGTGAAATCGCGACGGTGGGTGAGGTGGACCGCTATGTGGTGAACCTCGCCGAAACGAACCGGACGGTCCAGATCCGATGCACCAGCGATACCATGCGGCCCGACGTGGATCTTCTGGTCAACGTGTTTGAGCAGAACGCCCAGGGCGAGCTGGTCATGGTGGCCGGGGACCATGCCCTCGAAGACGGGCCCGGGGACGTGGACCTCAAGGTCAACGTGTTTGTGGACACGCCCAAGCGGCTGTACATCAACGTGCGGGATCTGATGGACGATGACGTCTCAAACAATAAACCCTATTATGTGTCCGCCAGTTACGAAGCGGCACCCGACGGCAACGGCTCCTTTGCCAATGCCGATGCCCTTGTGGTTGGCGGTGACGCGATCCGGGACGTGATCGGGTCCCAGGACGATGCGGACTGTTTTCTTATCCAGGCGGCCGATGACGGGGTCTATGACATCGATGTGGATTTCAACCGGGCCGCGGGTTCGGGCGTGACCCTTCAGATCCAGGTTTTCGACGACCAGGGGTCCCTCATCGAGGCAAGGAATCAGGGCGCGGCCACCCGCAGTCATCTGATTCATTTCCTGGCCGCCGGGGATTACTATGTGGTGGTGAACGATGACGGCAAGGACGATTTCGACAACCTGTCCTATTATGACATCAGCGTGGAAGAAGTTGACGGGGCGGAAGCCATGGCAAACGATACATACGCCGACGCCGTCGCCCCGGCCGGCGTTCAGTTCGACGGATCCATCGATTATTTTGAAGACCTGGACATCTACGCCGTGGATACCGCCGTGGCCGGAACCATCAAGGTCATGGACCTGGGTTTTTTCAGCCACATTCCCCTTCGCTATCTAGTCGAACTGCATGAAACCCAAGGCGGTGTCACCACCACGGCCTTTTCCCATCAATACCGGGGCGGCGACAACGGTGACGGCCAGTACCAGGCCACCCTCAAGCTGGATAGCGCGGCCGAATACCACCTCGTGGTCCGGCCCCTTGACGGCGCCTCCGTGGCCGTCCGATGCCCCTACACGGTGGACATGACCGTCGTCGGCGTCACCGATGCGGACGAAGCCGGTGACGGCAACAACGTGGAATCCGACGCCATCGATCTGACCGGCGTGCCGGCTCATACCGGAAAAATCGCCTATCGGGGGGATGCGGACTGGTTCACGGTGACGTTCCCGCGTGATCCTTCGGTCCACAGGGTTCTGAGCCTGGATCTCGATATCCCCGTTTCCGAAAAGGTTCAGTACGCCATGCGCATCACCTGCCCGTCAGAACCACTGTTTGAAAAAATCGTGTTCAACAGTGCGGCCGATCAGCGGGACGTGGATCTGGCCACCGGCATCCTGGTGTCTCCGGGTGCGGGGGATGTGTCCTATGCCGTCAAGGTCCATGATTTCCAGAACGACAATGGTGACTCCGACGGAGAATACACCCTTTCCTGGAGCGTGGCTTCCGTTCCGACCGCCGTTGCCGCCTGCCCGAAGGGGGGCGATACCCTGTATCACAATGAAAACGATGAATCCGGCCTGACCGAATCGGTGACCATTGAGTATCCCGACACCCGCGAGGCCGTGTTCAAGGTCAATACCGTTCCCTTCGCCATCGTGGATGAGACCCATCCGACCCGAACCGGCGCGGGCACCTTTGCCGACCCCGTGACCCTTCATTTCCCATGGGTGGCAGGCTACATCGATTACCAGGGCGATGAAGACTGGTTCAACCTGGATCTCACCGAACCCCTTAACCCCGCAGACGAGGCCTGGTACTACACGATCAGCGTGGAACTCTACGCGAACGGCAGCGAGGTGGAATACATGTGGGAGTTCATGCCCGATTCAAACGGCGATGACCGCGTGTCCACCCAGTGGTGTCAGGCCACACCGCTGACCTGTCACGAAGGGGTTCTGGCCGGATACAGCGATGCCTCCACGACGGCGGACCTGGTGGACAACGCCCTTACGGCCACGGGCTACAACACCGGCAGTCTCTGGATCGGAAAAGGGGAGGTAAGCGGGTCCGTCTGGGACCGCAACGTTTTCTTCCGGATCAGTGATTTCAACTATCTGAGAACCGCCGCGGATGTGTTGAACCCCGACCCGGACAATGACTGGGGCTTCGACGCACCCTATTATTTCCGCCTGACGGTCCGCTACTACAGCGGCGCGCTGCAGCCCCCCGCACCCTGATGGACCGCCCTTCTCACCGGGGGCACTTTGAAAAACACACGGCCGCATTCTTTCTAAGGATGCGGCCGTGTGTTTGGGATGATGACGGGGAAAAATCCATCATCATCGTATGACTTTGGCGGGTATGACTATGGTCATCCCCCCCTTTGCGTCATTCGAAAAAGCTGATGTCGCCTGCGCCTTCGCGGAGGATTTCCGGTTCGTCGTCGACCAGGGAGATGACGCTGGACGGGCGGTTGGGAACGGGGCCGCCGTCGATGACGATGTCGATCTGGTGGGGGTAGGTGTCGCTGATCATCCAGGCGTCCAGGATGGGTTCGTCGTCGTCAAACGTGGCGGTGGTGGAAATGACGGGGTTGCCCAGGCCCTGGATGATGGCCATGCAGATGGCGTTGTCCGGCACCCGGATCCCTGCGTTTTTTCGTTTGGTCAGCATGATTTTGGGCACCAGCTTGGACCCTTCGAGGATGAAGGTATACGGCCCGGGCAGACAGCGCTTGAGGGTCCGGTAAGCGTAGTTGGACACCTTGGCGTAGTCGCTGATGTGCTTGAGATCCGAGCAGATGAAGCTGAACGGTTTGGACGGGTCGCGCCGTTTGATCTGATAGACTTTTTCGATGGCCTTCTTGTTCATGATATCGCAGCCGATGCCGTAGTAGGTGTCGGTGGGGTAGGCGATGATGCCGCCGTCTTTCAGGCAGGCCACGACCTTGTCGATCAGGCGGGCCTGGGGATTGTCCGGGTTGATGGGAATCAGCATGCTAACCTTCCTTGTTTCAAAATCCTGTCGTGTTGAACACCCGGTCACCATGGGCCATGTCTGTGTTGACAGCCATCGAATGTTGAGAAGAGGGCGGGTGCCGGGCAAACGGAGCAGATGATTTTTAGCAGGCCGGCCCTTTAAAATCAACATCAAGTTTCAAGAACGCGGCAAGGCGATTTCCCCTTATCCGGACGGTCTCCTTGACATTCAGCCGCTCTCCTTTTATTTTGAGTTCATCTCTTCGTTTTTTCTCGTCATCATCGTCATCCGCTTCGCGAGCGGATGACGATTCATTGTCGGATGTGTATTGTTCTGATCGCCGATAGCGATGGGCGTATTCGTTGTTCCAAAATTATTGAACATTTTTCCGCCGCGGGTCACGCCGGGGAAGGTCCGGTTATGGTTGATCGTATCATTCGGTATTTCATGGAAAACAAGCTGGTTGCCGTTCTGGCGGCTCTGGGGTTCATCGGATGGGGGCTGATCACGGCTCCCTTCGATTGGCGCCTGGGCCCTCTTCCGTCCAACCCGGTGCCGGTGGACGCCATTCCAGATATCGGCGAGAACCAGCAGATTGTCTTTACCGAATGGCCCGGGCGGTCTCCCCAGGACATCGACGACCAGATCACCTATCCCCTGACCACTTACCTCCTGGGCCTTCCGGGGGTGAAAAGCGTCCGAAGTTCATCGGTGTTCGGATTTTCGAGCATTTACATCATTTTTGACGAAGACGTCGAATTCTACTGGTCACGGTCGCGGATTCTCGAGAAAATCAACGCCATCCCGCCTTCTCTTCTGCCCGACGGGGTTCAGCCCACGCTGGGTCCGGATGCCACGGCCCTGGGACAGGTGTTCTGGTACACCATAGAAGGCCGGGACGCGCAGGGTCGTCCGTCGGGCGGATGGGATCTCCATGAAATCCGGTCGGTTCAGGACTATTATGTCACCTATGCCTTGAACGCCGTGCCCGGTGTGTCGGAGGTGGCGTCCATCGGCGGATTTGTTCAGGAATACCGGATCGATGTCAATCCCGATGCCTTGAGTGCCCACGGCGTGCCGCTGAGCCTTGTGGTGTCGGCCGTCAGGCAGTCCAACCGGGACGTTGGTGCGAAAACCATCGAGATCAATCAGGCCGAATACCTGGTGAGGGGCCTGGGCTACCTGAGGTCGGTCGCCGATATCGAGAAGATCGTGGTGTCCGTGTCAAACAATGTGCCGATTCGTATCCGTGACGTGGCAAACGTGTCGCTCGGGCCGGCCGTTCGCCGCGGCGTTCTGGACAAGGACGGGGCGGAAGTGGTGGGCGGCGTGGTGGTTGCGCGATATGGGGCCAATCCCCTTTCGACCATCGACGCGGTCAAGGACAGAATTCGCGACATCGCCCCGGGACTGCCCGTTAAGACGCTTCCCGACGGCACGGAAAGCCGTCTGACCATCGTTCCCTTCTACGACCGATCGACGCTGATTTACGAAACCCTGGGGACCCTTGAAGAGGCTCTTTCCCTTCAGATTCTGACCACCATCCTGGTCATCATCGTGATGATCCGGAACCTCAGGGCCTCGGTGATGATATCGGCCCTGCTGCCCATGGCCGTCCTCATGGTGTTCATCGTCATGCGTTATGCCGGGGTGGACGCCAATATCGTGGCCCTGTCCGGCATCGCCATCGCCATCGGCACCATGGTCGATCTGGGCATCATTCTGTCGGAAAACGTTATCCGGAGCATCCGGGAAGCCCCCGAAGGCCGGCCCCTGATGGAATCCGTCTACCAGGGGGCTTCGGATGTCTCATCGGCCATCATTACCGCCGTGTCGACCACCATCGTCAGCTTCATTCCGGTGTTCACCCTGGAAGCGGCCGAAGGAAAACTGTTCGGTCCCCTGGCCTTCACCAAGACCTTCGCCCTGATCGCCGCCCTTATGGTTTCACTGTTTATCCTGCCCGTCATGGCCCAGTTTTTTTTCGGATTCCGGTTGAAAACAAGGCGATCCGGAATCGTTTTTGGCAGTCTGCTTGTGATGGCGGGAATTACGGCGATTGTATCAGGCGCGGCGTGGGGCGGCGTCGTCCTGACTGCCTTTGGTCTTTCCTCGGTGTCTGAAAAAATTTTTCCCGTTCCGGATGCGCCGTTTCAACGGTGGTATCACAGGCTGACCTCCAAGGCGAACATGATCATTACCGTTGCGGCGGTGATCTGGCTTCTGGCGTCATACTGGCTTCCTCTGGGACCGGGACGGAGTCTTTTGGTCAACATGCTTTTTGTCGCCCTGCTGGTCGGGCTGATTCTCGCGTTCTTTTCGATTCTGGAGTATTTCTACGCCCCGCTTCTGGCCGTATGTCTGGAATACAAGAAAACCTTTCTGGCCTTCCCGTGCGCTCTCGTGCTGCTGGGCCTGACCATCTGGCTGGGGTTTCCCGTCCTGTTCGGCCCTCTGGCCAAAGGGACGGATTATCTGGGCTGGAATATAAGGACCACACGGGTCTGGTCAGGGCTTGCCCATGCCCTTCCGGGGATGGGCAAGGAGTTCATGCCCTCCCTCGACGAAGGAAGTTTCCTTCTGATGCCCACATCCATGGCCCATTCGGGCATGGAGTACAATCGAACGGTGCTGGGCCGGCTGGACATGGCGGTTACGAGTATCCCGGAAGTGGACGGCACGGTGGGCAAACTGGGGCGGGTGGAATCCGCCCTGGACCCGGCACCGGTGTCCATGTTTGAAAATGTCATCGCCTACAAGCCGGAATACGCCGTCAATGAACGGGGGCACCGCATCCGGTTCAGCACCGACGGAAAAGGCCGTTTTCTGACGACAGACGGGGAGGCCCTTACCCAGGATGAGGCCTTGTCGATGAGTATCGGTCCGGCGCAACTGATTCCGGACGAGGACGGGCTTTATTTCCGAAACTGGCGGTCCCATATCAGGTCTCCGGACGATATCTGGGCCGAAATCGTTGAGGCCGCCACCATTCCGGGGGTCACGTCCGCCCCGAAACTCCAGCCCATCGAAACCCGGCTGGTGATGTTGCAGACCGGCATGCGCGCGCCAATGGGCATCAAGGTTTACGGCCCGGATCTTTCGACCATCGAAGCCTTCGGCATAGAACTGGAGGCCATCCTCAAACAGGTGCCGGCGGTCAAGACCGAGGCGGTGTTCGCGGACCGGGTGATCGGCAAACCCTACCTTCATCTCGACCTTGATCGCGAAGCCATGGGCCGTTTCGGGCTGAGCGTGGAGGATGTCCAGCAGGTCATCGAAACGGCTGTGGGCGGCATGACCCTGACCCGAACCGTCGAGGGGAGGGAGCGTTATTCTGTGAGAGTCCGCTACCCCAGGGAGCTGAGGGATGATCCCGAATCGCTGCTGCGCATTCTTGTCCCCACACCGGACGGAGCCCGGATTCCTCTGGGCCAGGTGGTCTCCATGACGTTTCATCGCGGCCCCCAGATGATCAAAAGCGAGGACGGTTTTCTGGTCGGCTATGTACTGTTTGACAAACAAAAGGGCCATGCCGAGGTGGATGTGGTCAATGACGCCCGAAACGCCATAACGGCCCGCATTGGCGAAGGGACCCTGTCGGTCCCGCCCGGAGTGAATTTTAGATTTTCGGGCAGCTATGAAAACCAGGTCCGTGCGGAAAAACGGTTGACTGTCATCATTCCCCTGGTCCTTGCCGTGGTTTTTCTGATTCTTTATTTCCAGTTCCGTTCCGTCACCACGGCCCTGATGATTTTCAGCGGGGTGGCCCTTTCGTTCAGCGGCGGATTCATTCTGCTCTGGCTCTACGGACAGGGGTGGTTTGCCGATGTGTTCCTGTTTGGAACCCATCTCCGGGAGCTGTTCAACATGGGCGCCGTGAACCTGAGTGTGGCGGTCTGGGTGGGATTTATCGCCCTGTTCGGCCTTGCAACCGACGACGGCGTGGTTATGGGGACTTATATCGACCAGAGTTTCAGACGGCATCGGCCCCAAACCATCGACGGGGTCCGGGCCGCCGTGATCGACGCGGGGTGCCGGCGGATCAAACCGGCGGTCATGACCTCGGCCACCACCGTCATCGCCCTGTTGCCGGTACTCACCTCGACCGGTAGGGGAGCGGACATCATGGGCCCCATGGCCATTCCCCAGTTCGGGGGGATGCTGGTGGCCGCCGTTACATACTTTATCGTTCCCACGCTGTATTGCCTGCGTGAGGAACGTCGCATCGGAAAGGGGCGGCCATGACACGTATCATTTTTTGTATCGCGATGATTCTTGCTGCCGGTCACCGTGTGCAGGCCGGGACACTTGAGGATTATCTGGTGCTTTCGGCGGAAAACAATCCCGGCCTCAAGGCCCGATACGCCGAATACCAAGCGGCGCTTCACCGTATTCCTCAGGCCGGTGCCCTGCCGGACCCCGCGTTGACGTTCGGGTATTTCATTTCGCCGGTGGAAACCCGCATCGGACCCCAGAAGGCGCGTTTATCCCTTACCCAGACGTTTCCATGGTTCGGCACCCTTAAAAACCGAAAAGACGCTGCGGCGTTCAACGCCGAGGCCCTGTTTCAGGCCTTTGTCGATGCCCGGAACAGCCTGTACCTGAAGGTCACGGACGCCTATTACTCGCTTTATGAAGTACGACGGCTTTTGGCCGTCCAAACGGAAACGATCGCCCTTCTCGAACAATACAGGGATATGGCCCTTCGTGCTTTCGAGCAGGACAGGGCCGGGATGGCGGACGTACTGCGTGTGGACCTCCGGCTGGAGGAGGAGAGAGCCGAGCTGTCCATTCTCGAAGCCAAAGACGTGTCCCTGGTCGCGGCGTTGAACGCCCTGTTGAACAGGCCGGGCAGGGAAAAGGTGACGGTTGACGCGCTTTCGGATGCCGACATTCAAACTCCCATGAGGGCGATAACGGATCCGCCGGCCGATCATCCCGTTCTGCGGGCCTACGATTTAAAGATCAGGGCAGGCGAAGCCGGGCAGCGGGCCGCCCGGCTCCAGGGATTCCCCAGACTGGGGCTGGGCCTGGACTATGTGATGGTGGACCGCCGGGACGATATGGCGGTTGAAGATAACGGAAAAGACGCGCTGGCGGCCATGGTCACCGTGAGCATTCCCCTGCTTAGGCCCGCCTACCGTGCGTCCGAAGGCGAGGCCCTGCAGCTTAAACACAAAGCTGTCCTTGAAAAGGAGGCCTTCGTAAACGATTTTCGGTCACGGTATGAATCGGCCCTTTTTGAGGCGACCCGGCAACGCCGCCTGATCGATCTTTATGACAGGCAGATTCAAACCGCAACGCAGACGCTCGAACTTGTTCGTTCGGCGTACCGGCATTCGGGAGCCGATATCGAGGCGTTGCTGGACATGCAGCGACAGCTCCTCGATTACGAGAAAAAGAACATCACGGCCCGGGTCCGGCTTCGGATCGCCCTGGCCCAACGCGATTATCTGACAGGAGAAAACGATGCGCCTTTCCGTTGACAAAAAAACGATCATCATCGCCGCTTTCTGCCTGATCACGGGCCTTGCGGCCGGTATGTGGATGGGAGGCGGCACGGAACCGGAGGCGGATCGAACCTCCGGGCCGGTCATGACGGAGCAGAGTATCTTTACCTGTTCCATGCATCCCCAGATCCGGCAGGGCGAACCGGGTGACTGCCCCATCTGCGGAATGGATCTCATCCCCCTGATCGATGAGGGCGAAAATGCCGCGGATGCCGGAGCCGTTCGCATGTCACCGCACGCCATGGCCCTGGCCGAGGTAAAGACGGCCCGGGTCCGGATGGCGGAACCGGAAAAACAGGTGAGGCTCACCGGCAGAATCGAGTCCGATCCCAGGCGGGTTTTCCGTCAGTCTTCCCACGTCGCCGGGCGGATTGAGACACTGTCCGTGAATTATATTGGCGCGTTTGTTCGAAAAGGGCAGGCGATTGCGACCGTGTATTCACCCGAACTGGTGCGGGCAAAGGAGGAACTGATCGAAGCCGTGAGCATGAAACAGCCCCGCCCGGAACTGATTGAGTCGGCCCGGCAGAAGCTTTTGAACTGGAAGCTGACCGAGACCCAGATCGACGCCGTCGTGTCGTCGAAAACGGCAGGCGACCTGTTTCGGATGCATTCCGATGTTTCGGGGCATGTGATCCGGCTGAACGTACGCGACGGTGATTATATCGGGCGGGGATCGCTGCTGTTCGAGGCGGTCGATCTTTCCCGGGTCTGGGTGATGCTGGATGTGTATGAATCCGATCTTGTGTGGATCCGTACGGGAGACAGGGTCGATGTGGCGGTTCAGGCCTTCCCGGGAGAACGATTTTCCGGAGACATCGTCTACATCGATCCCATCATCGATCCCCGGACCCGGGTGACCCGCGCCCGTGTGGAACTGGATAACCCGGACATGGCGCTCAAGCCCGATATGTTCGTTTCGGGGGCGGTCGGCGCCCGTCTGGATCACCCGGCCCTGATCGTTCCCAAAACGGCGGTGATGTGGACGGGCCGGAGGTCGCTGGTCTATGTCCGTGACAATGACGGCGACGCGCCCCGATTCCGCCTGCGGGAGGTGGTCCTCGGACCGGCCCTTTCCGATGATTATGTCGTGAGACAGGGCCTGGCCGAGGGCGAAACCATCGCCGTCCACGGCACGTTCAGTGTCGATGCCGCGGCTCAGCTTGCCGGAAAGCCGAGCATGATGAGCCTTAGGGGCTCACCGGCCGTCGCGCATTCCCACGGCGGGGTTCTTCTTCCCGGCCTGAAGGAACGGGAAACGGTTCACGCTGATTCTGCGCCGCAGGCTTTGGATGAAGGATCCAGACGCCTGCTCAAGGCCGTCTATGACGACTATCTGGCGTTCAAGGACGCATTGGCGGCCGATGACATCGACACGGCCCGGGCCCGGGCGTCTGCATTCAAGGCCCGGATCGAGGACACGTCGCCTTCGGCCCTGCACGGGACCTGGCTGAAGGTCCGGGAGGCCCTGGTCGGAACCCTGGCCCATGCGGCCCATCAGGAGTCCTTGGCAGACCTTCGAAAGACGTTTCAGGCCGTGTCCCGGTCCATGGTCGACATGGCCCGGGGCCTGGGCCCGGCAGATCGGACGCTCTATGTTCAGCACTGCCCCATGGCCGATGATAACAAGGGTGCGGACTGGCTGAGCGCGGACAAGGAAATCCGGAACCCGTATTATGGAAAATCCATGCTTTCC
The DNA here is from genome assembly GCF_054657895.1 of Desulfatiferula olefinivorans. Taxonomy (NCBI): domain Bacteria; kingdom Pseudomonadati; phylum Thermodesulfobacteriota; class Desulfobacteria; order Desulfobacterales; family Desulfobacteraceae; genus Desulfatiferula; species Desulfatiferula olefinivorans. The sequence goes on from NZ_BAAHXV010000026.1 coordinate 39,116, forward strand.
TGCGGCGAAGTCACGGCGACCATCGGGTCGACGGACAACGCCAATAACTGATGATCAACCAAAGGAGTGACGGCTTCGTAAAAAGTCCGATATCAACGTTACGCGTCATCCCTCGTCACTGCGGCGTACCCTAAGTACGCCTCATTCCTCGGGATTCGCAAGCCTTGATCTCGAACATTTTACGAAGCCGTCCAAAAACTTACTTTTTACGAGACTATCAAGGAGTGATACCATGAAAACCAAAACCATACCTTACGTGATTGTGTTTGCTCTGGTTTCGACCCTGTGTTTTGCACAGGCGTCCGTGACGCAACGTTTTGAGGTTCCCGGTCTCTGCGGCATGTGCGAAAATCGCATTGAAAAGGCGGCAAGGTCGGTGGACGGTGTTTCCGAAGCGGACTGGAACCTTGAAACCAGGCAGCTCACGGTCGTTTTTGACACTTCGAAAACCGATACGGATCGGATTCAGAACGCCGTCGCAGGTGCGGGGCACGATACCCCCATGCACAAAGCCGATGACGATGTGTACAACAAACTGCCCGCCTGCTGTAAATATGAACGCGGAGAAAGACAAAGCGGGAAGGGCCATAACCATTGAGTTGAAACAACTCCCGCCGGCACTCAGCCGTCGGGAGTTGTCTTGTTCAGGAATGTTTTTTCGGACGGGCCGGTGACGGGGGAGAAGTTGACGTTGACGTTAGAGATTCTTTAAAAACAAGGGGTTTCGGCCCTAAATCCTTGACAGGACAGCCCATCCGATTATATGCATGTGTGAAACTTCCCCATCCCCAAGGAGCGTGCCCATGCGTTACGAAGGACAGATCTATCGGCCCTTTTCCGAAGCGAACAGCTACCTTCTCCAGTGTACCATCGGCTGTTCGCATAACGGTTGCACCTTCTGCGGGATGTACAAGGATCGTCGCTTCCGGGTGCGCCCCTTAACCGAGATCCTTGAGGATATTCGCATGGCTGCGGATTATTACGGTGATCTTGAAAAGGTGTTTCTCTGCGACGGGGATGCCGTATCCATGGATACCGATATTCTCATCGAACTGTTGACGGCCCTGTATAAAACCTTTCCATCCCTCCGCCATGTGGGCAGTTACGTGGGGCCCCAGAGTACCCTGGCCAAAGGGCGACGTGACCTGGAACGCCTTCGAAACGCCGGCCTGACGAAAGTTTACCTGGGTGTTGAATCCGGGGATGACCGGGTCCTTGATGCCGTCAACAAGGGCGTCACGGCCGAGCAGATGCTCGATGCCGGACGATATCTTGTTGACGCGGGAATGAACCTGTCGTCCATGGTCCTGCTCGGCATCGCCGGCCGGGGTGAAAGCGCCCGTCGCCACGCGATTCTCACCGCCGAGATCACCAACTTGATGAAACCCCGGTATCTGGCGGCCCTGACCTACACACCGGTTCCCCGGACCGCCCTGTTCAGGAAAGTCGAGGCCGGTGAATTCGTGCTGCCCGATCCCTTCGAAACCTTGGAAGAAATGAAGGTGATGTTCGAGAACATCGAGATCGACAACCTGACCTTCATCGGCTCCCATGCCTCCAACTACCTGCCCGTCAGCGGGAAGCTCCAGAAAGACAAAACCGCCATGATCGACACCGTCAACCGGATTCTGGTCTCCCGGGATATGGGTGCCCTGCGCCAGGATGCCATGCGGGGGCTTTAGGGCTTCGAAAACGTCCGATCTCTGAGTTACCCGTCAGTTCCCGTCACTACGGCGTAGCCGTAGTACACCCCATTCCTTACGGATTCGCGACGCCTTGAACCCGAACGTTTTTCTTTGCCGCCCCTTGATGCTTTTAACGGGTTCATCAACGGTGAAAGGACCTGTGGACGGATGATGTCCACAGGTCCTTTCGTTTCAGGCCGGTCAGGACGACTCGGACCAGTCGTAAGACATGCCCACCAGTTCGCGCCACAAAATACGGTTCGACGGTGTGCTGTAGCCGTTGGTTTTCCGGTCCCGGGCCGACAGTTCAAAGGAAAACGCACAGAACCCTACGCCTGTCGACAGCCAGCTGTTGTCCGTTCCGGAGGGAACCAGGGTGATTTCGACGTACCCGGACGGGTCCAGGGTTTCATCGAGCGTCCCGTGGAACCGGAACGGGTGGACCGGCTGATAGGAGAAATTTACCGGTGCATCGGTTACAGGGTTTTTGGTTGAAACGAAGGTGTTCGATCCCCGATACACACAAAGGGTGTATTGGTCCATGAACCCCTCGGGGTCTGTGGCCCGGTATCTGACCGAGAGGGGCTGTCCGGGGGTGGGCAGGTCGAAGAACGCGCATTCGCCAGGATCGGCCGAGCCCATTTGAATGGTATCGATATCGCCCTCTGTCCAGGTGTTGTCAATGAACAGGCGGATGGTATCCTGGGCCGCAGCGACCTTCTCCCCCGATGCGTCGAACCCGTCGATCCGGAATTCAACCTGACCCGAGGCGGACTGATACAATGACGTATGAATCTGAAGCTTTCGATCACGGTTCCAGTTCTGCCAGTCCACATTCACGGCTTGATCCTCGATGTTCACATAGGCGCCCACCACCACCTTGGGCTGGGAGGGGCCGTTGACCCGAAGGGCCAGGGGGTCCGGACCGATGCGTTCGTTTCGCCATGTTCCGTCGGTCTGCTGCCGGGGATGACGGTATTCTTCACTGACATAATTCCATCCGCTCCAGGAAAGGCCGTCATGGCTTCGATACCTGAGGGTGTAATGGGTAACCCGGGGGTCCGTATCCAGGAAGCAGGCGTACAGATCAAGGGTTCCGTACCAGGCGGCGCGGCTGACCAGGGGGCCGGTGCTGCTGGTGTTGGAGACGGTGCCGTCGCTGTGGAGGGTTGTACCGTCGGTGATGATGGACAGGTTGCCCAGGGCCTGGATGGCCCGTCCTCCCTGACAGGACGTTTTCGGCGCTTCCAGTTCGCGTGACGGGATACAAAGGTTGATGCGCTTGATATTGGAAATGTTGTAGTAGGGCGCGGTTTCGTACATGATTCCGGCGGGCAGTTCGTTTAGAAGCTGAATCATCACATCGGGGCGAAGCTCGGTTTCCAGGGACTCACCGGCGGCGATATCCTCGTTTTCCTGGGCAAGCTGCTCATAAGACTGGGTAAAGCGGAACAGAAAGGATCCGAACTCATCGGTGGCGCTGATGCCCAGGGCATGCCGATGCCCCTCTCCGGTATAGGGCCCGCCCAGTTTTTCCGAATCGGTCCGATCGTATTCCATGAACCTGAGCAGGGTCTGTGAAACGTCATCCACCGTGCAGGGCTTGACCCTGAAGGCGTCCCGGATGCGTCCGAGCATCAGCCGGTCGTCTTGAGTCAAAAGGGTGTCGGCAGCGGTTTCTTTGATATTGACGATGGTTTTGCCCGAAGCGACGGTAAGGGGTTGGGCACGGCTAACAATGGTCTTACGGTTTTCATCGCCGATCGCTGCGTCGTGTGAGACGGCATACCCTGTGTTGTCACCGAGGCCGCTTGGAATCATCAGAGGGACAAAGGGCGGGGGATCGGGGTTTGGAAAGGGTTTGACAGCCTCGAATTCCCTGACCCGTTCCGGGTAGATTTTTTCAAGGATGGCCCGGGTTTTTTTGTGCTTGAGCAGTTCCGAAAGCTGAAACGGCGTGTCGATGACATGGAAATCCCTGGGGAAACAGGGATTGAACGGACAAAGGCCGCTGTAACTTCGCACCGTGCCGTAAACCACATAGTCGGCTGGGGACAGAGTCATGGCGCAGGTCAGGATCAGATCGTTGAAATCCTCATCCCCTCCCGTGTCGTTGGATTCGATGTCAAAGAGAAACTGTCCTGCGGATACCCGGTGACGGACCATCCGGGTTCGGCTCTGAATCCAGCTGACGGGACCGCTGGGATTGTGTTGAATGGTGATGCCCCACTCATTGCCCGATACGAACAAGGGGGGGCTGGTGTCATAGTATTCGCCGTCGACGCTGTTGGCAGACCCTTGAATGACGTACCTCTGTGCCCAGGAGGCCTGTTTGCTGTGGACCGATACGGTCCATGATCCCTGCATGGAAATCGTCATTTTTCGATCTCCTTTCATGGTTGGTGGGTGACGCCGATGATCTGAATCTGTGTCTCGTCATCAATTATGACGTAACATGATTCCGATATCATCGGCAGATGGTGTGTCCGTATTTGTTGGTGAAAAAAATAAATATGTGAGACTAAAATGTTTCTTAAAGGTAACGATGCTATACCAGAGGCTTCAGGGGGATGTCAATGCGATTTTTACCTTAGAGGGAATATGGCGGGGGTATGAAGAAGCCGCACCGGATCACGGGGCTCCGGTGCGGCTCCAGAAGGAGTCAGTCTTTTTTGGGTTTTGCGTCTTTTTTGAGCAGGGCTTCGAGCGCGGCAAAGGGCTTGTTCCCGAAGGACGCGTCCCGGTGGTCCGGCTCCCGTTCCGCGCCGTCGTACCAGTCCGCCACCTGGTCACGGGCATGTTCGTTGTCATGGCAATAAAGGCAGAGCAGCTCCCAGTTGCTGCCGTCGGGCGGATTGTTGTCGTGGTTGTGGTCCTTGTGGTGAACGGTCAGTTCCTTGAGCCGTTTGCCGTCAAACTCCCGGCCGCACTTGGCGCAGATCCAGGGGAACAGTTTCAAGGCCCTCTCCCTGTATCCTTTTTCTTTTTCCCGGGATTCGGCAAGCAGTTGATCCAGCTTGCCGGATGTGGATGCTTTTTTGATCAGTGCCATGTCATGTGTCCTTGCATGAGTGGGTTTGATTTATGCCGAAAGGGCGAAAGCCGCCCTTTCAATGATTGTTTCGATGATGTTAATGGCGCGCTTGGCCTCCGTCCGGGTGTTGCAGGCGGTATGAAGTGACCTTAATATGGCATCGACAGCCGGAACGGAAAGGCCCAGAGTCTGATAATCCAGCACCGGACGAGGATAGAGATCGTCCTTGAAAAAATAGTTTCCCAGCCGGTTGAAAGGGGCCGGCCGATGGGGCCAGGTGATTTTCAGTTCGAAGAAATCGTTGACGGCCCGGATGAAATCGGGACGGTTGAGCGCCTCAGCGGGTCTGATCAACGCTCCGGTCCGGGCCTCGATCAGGCCGAAAAACGAGGAGAGGGCGTTGGACTCCGTCGCCATCAGCCCAAAAATATGCCAGTTCCCCGAACATCCCCGGAGCAGGGTTTTGTATCGCGCCGGAAGATCGTGGCAGGTCGGGCAGAAATAACCGGCACAGGCCATGCCTCCCCAGTGGCTCAGTCCACGGTGGTCAACGCCGTTGTTCCCATGTCCCAGGGGATGGAGCAGGCAGCCGGGCCTGCTTTTTTTCTCGCCGATCAGGCCCAGGTAGGGGCAGTGGTGAAATTCGGGGTAGGGCCGTTCCGGGTTTTCCATGGATTCGACTGTTCTTGCGAATCGCTCCAGCGAGTCGAAATCCCGAGGGGTTTTCTCGAACAGGTCGGTCCGGCGCTCGAGCAGGGCGGTCAGGCCCTCGAAGGACGGGTCCGCCACGTTGTAGAGGCCGCAGCAGGCTCCGCAGGAAATGCTTTCGTCAACCTGGCAAAGATACACACCGCCGGGAGTTTGTGTTTCGCTCTGTACCACCGTTTTGTCTCCTGTGACCGTAAACAAAAAAGTACCATACCATAGTCCCCGGGCCGACTGCAATTTCAAATGGATGTTTCCCCAAGCCAACGGGCAATCATCGGGAAAACCCCTTTCTCAGGTTCCCTCACAGATCCGGGCATCTATTTAGGACTTGAATTCTCCGGGATTTTGTAAAAATATAGATCGTGATCGTTCTGCCTTTTTTCGCAGAGGAGGTTTTTGACAGGGGGGATATCGGGACGAGGACATCGGCTCGATTTCAATGCGTTAAACTCACCGGAATGTGATGGTATGGTTATGAAACCGAATGCTTTTGTATTGATCGTGATTGTCCTTTTGGCCCTGGGCCCTTTTTCGTCCCGTTCAATCGGAGATCCGTCCGGAAGCGAAGCGTTCAAAGAAGCTTACATGGATGAGTTCAGCCGGTACAAGAAACAGGTGACCGATGAATTCGAGACCTATCGCCATATCGTCCATGAAGAATTTTCGCGCTACAAAGACGAAATCACCCGTCATTGGGCCGATGGAGAAATGGCCGGGACCTCCCGGTGGGTGGAATATTCCGCAGATTTCAAAACCCGAAAAATCGTGGATTTTGAAAAGGGAACCATCAACATTCAGATGATCCGCAAAAAAAACGACGGGCGTCCGGATGAGGCGATGACCCGGGAACTGAAGGACCTTATCACCGAAACCAACCGGACCGCCTTTCAGCGGGACGTCCTGGCCCAGAGGGTCGAAGAACGTCTGGTTGCCGCCGTGGATGATGTAAAGCGTTCCGACAGCATGGCCGTGGCGCCCATCGTGACCGATGTGCTCACCGGAACGGCTACCCCCACGGAGACCCAGGTGAATAAAACCGTCAAGGAACTCCGTGCCCAGGCGGTGATCGATGAACGTCCCGGCAAGGGCGACGACGACACCATCGTGACGATCACCATCAGGATTCCCGACGAAAAACTTCAGATCAAGGCCCTGCAGCACGTCGACAACGTCAGGAAATACTCGAGCGAGCGGGAACTCGACCCCTCGCTGGTGTTCGCCATCATGCACACCGAAAGTCATTTCAATCCCCTGGCCAAGTCTTACGTGCCTGCCTACGGCCTGATGCAGATCGTCCCCCGGAGTGCCGGCAAGGACGCGACCAAATTCGTGTACGGCACGCCCAAGATTCTCGCGCCGTCCTTTTTGTTCGACCCTGAAAACAATATCATGATGGGCACGGCCTACCTCAAGGTGCTGACCAGCCGGTACCTTCGGGCCGTTGAAAACGAAGAGAGCCGCACTTACTGCGCCATTGCCGCTTACAACACCGGCACGGGCAATGTGGCCAGGGCCTTCATCGGAAAAGTGGGCATGAGTGAAGCAGCCGAGGTGATCAACAAAATGAAACCCGACCAGGTGTATGCCACGCTCATCGAAAAACTGCCCCATGAAGAAACCCGGAACTATCTGGCCCGCGTTACCGATCGCATGAAGCACTACGAATACTGACGGCTCCGTAAAACGTCCGATATCTGCGTTACGCGTCATCCCTCGTCACTGAGGCGTACCCTAAGTACGCCTCATTCCTGACGGATTCGCAAAGCTTGTTGGAGCGGAGCGTAAATCCCCTTCAGGGGGATCTCGAACATTTTACGAAGCCGTCTGAAATTCGACTTTTTACGAGACCATCAATACTGATTGTCGAATAAATCTGCCCCCCGGCGTTCATCGTCGTGATATCGCTTCGCGGCGACGAACGCCGGGGGCCATGTCGGACGCTCTTTTTTTACCATCCGGAAAACGTCCGCCGATTTTGATAAAATTCTGGACAGAATGGCCCGTGGAAGGCTATAAATAAAACTATCATTTGCCTGGTACTATTTTTAAACGAACAACCTGAGTTGATATTCCGGAGCAGGCGTGTTCTTGCGAGCCTCGAGCCGTTTTGATCACATCCTCCCTTACCTGCTGCCGGGTGGGCAATCGGACGTTGTATCCACGAGCCGAGATAAGTTTCTTTTCGTCATTTTGCTAACGAACATGGAGGTGCGATGTTGAATCGGTTAAAACTCAGTGTGTCGGCCAAAATATCGATCATCTGCGGTGTTATCGTTCTGCTGATTCTTTCGCTGAATACGGTGATTGTCAATCGCATCACCGCAGGGCTGGTCTCGTCGATTTTTACCGAGTATGTCGGCCAGGTCGAACGCACCCTGGACAACCAGGGGGATGAATTGAAAATCGCCCTGAAAAACAGGATCGCGATCATCTCACGGGTTTGCGCCAGTGCATCGTCGACCTTCCTTTACAACATCGACACCAAGGCGCTGGAGCAGGTTCTGATGTCGTACATGGATTTCGACGGCCTGATCGCCATCGAGGTGTTTGACGAAAACAACGAACCTTTTCTGGCCATCTGGCGAAAGGGGAAGGACCTCAGTAACGGCAGAATCATTCCGGAGTCCGTCGTCCTTGACAAAGAATTTTCCTACGCCATTGATTCAATTTACGAAAACAACAAGATCGGTTCGGTTCGGACCTATTATTCGGAAGCGGACATTATCACGCAGATCGCCGCGAAAAAGGACCATGCCGCCAAAACCGTGGCGAGCTTCCGCAAAACCGTGGACGCCCAGTCGGGACGCGCCACCCTGATTCAGGTGGGGATACTTTTCTGCGTGGTGCTCGTTCTGGTCTGCGCCGTCACCATCAGCCTCAGGGTTATCATGGGCCGTCCCATGCGTCATCTGATGGATATGGTTATCGATCTGGTCCAGGGCAAGGGGGATCTGACCAAACGGCTACGTATCGAAACCAAGGACGAGATCGGCGAACTGGCAGACTGGTTCAACCGGTTCATCGAGCGGATGCAGACCCTGATCAAAGGGTTTTCGGAAAATGTCGAGGTTCTGAACACCTCGTCCATGACCTTGACCGACGTGGCCGAAACCATGACGGGCCATGCGCGCGGCGTCTCGGAAAAGTCCCGGTCCGTGGCTGCGGCCACCGAGGAGATGAGTTCGAATATGTCCCAGGTGGCCCAGGCCAGTGAGAACGCCACCTCCAACGTGTCGATGGTCGCGGCGGCCACCGAGGAGATGAACGCCACGTTTACGGAAATATCCACCAATTCTGAAAAAGCCGTTGCCGTTACCGGCGATGCGGTACAAAAAGCGAAAAGTGCGTCGGAAAAAGTCAATGAACTGGGCAAGGCCGCAGCCGACATCAGCAAAGTCACCGAGGTGATCACGGAAATTTCCGAACAGACCAATCTGCTGGCCCTGAACGCCACCATCGAGGCGGCCCGGGCCGGTGAAGCGGGCAAGGGGTTTGCCGTGGTAGCCAACGAGATCAAGGAACTGGCCAAGCAGACCGCCGAGGCCACCCAGGACATCAAGAAGAAAATCGAAGGCATCCAGGCCTCCACAGACGGGACGGTCAGCGAGATCGGCGATATCAGTCAGGTGATCGATTCGGTGAATCACATCGTGTCCGTCATCGTCAGCGCCGTCAAGGAGCAGGATGTGGCGACCAATGAAATCGCCCGAAATACCGAACAGGCCGCTCTGGGAATTCAGAATGTCCATCACAGCATGGCCGAGAGTTCGAAGGTCGCCTCGGACATCGCGTCAGATATCGCCGAGGTGAATTCAGCGGCCACCGATATGTCTGCAAGCTGCATGAAAGTCAATGAAAGTGCCGAGAAACTGTCCGACCTTTCGGTCACACTCAGCACACAAGTGGGACAATACCGGTTCTGACCCTCTTAACCGTTTATTTCCGGCCCTTGGGGTATCACATCGATTCCCAGGGGCTGCAGCCGATCCGTCTGATTTCTTGAGACGTGTCGGCATCCCCGCAGGGTTCCTCCATGACAGGACTTGATTCATCAAGCATGATCGGTCTCATCAACAACGCCGCTTTGCTGCTGGCTCTGGGACTTTTGTACGATATGTCGCGCCCGGACCGTCATGATGAGCAGGGCTTTTTAAAACGACTCTCGGTCGGGGTTGTTCTTGGCCTTATCGGCATGGCGATCATGCTGAATCCCTGGGATTTCGGCCAGGGCGTGGTGTTTGACACCCGATCGGTCCTTTTGTGCGTCGGGGGATTCTTTTTCGGTCTTCTGCCGTCGGCTGTGGCCATGGCGATGACCGGAGCTTTTCGACTGAGCCAGGGCGGCGCCGGAGCCTGGACCGGGGTGGCGGTGATTTTGTCGTCGGGGGCAATCGGGCTGATCTGGGGGCATGTCCGCCGTGTCCGTCGCCACCAGACCTCCTCACAGGAACTATACCTGATGGGTCTGGCGGTTCACGCCGTCATGCTGGCCTGGATGCTGACCCTGCCCCGGGATGTGGCCATGGGGGTCCTTTCACGCATCAGCCTGCCGGTCATGATTATTTATCCACTGGCAACGTCCGCCCTGGGAACACTGATGGTCAACCGGTGGAAGCATCGCCGGGCGTCTTCCGAACTTCTGAAAAGCGAACAGGTGTTCCGTCATCTGTTCGAAAATCATTCCGCGGTCAAACTTCTGGTGGATCCTGAAACGGGGAGAATCATCGAGGCCAACAACGCGGCAGAAATATTTTACGGTTGGCCGGTCGACCAGCTTCGCTCCATGAACATCAAGGAGATCAACACCCTTTCCAAAGACCGGATAAAGGAGATGATGGTCAAAGCCCGTTTAGACGGTCGGACCTATTTCGAATTTATCCACCGCCTTTCCGACGGGTCGCTCCGCGATGTGGAGGTCTATAGCAGTCCCGTCACCGTTGACGGCAGGGAGGTCCTCCATTCCATCATTCATGACATCACCGATCGCAAGCGGGCCGAGCGGGAGCTTCAGAGCAGGCAGGCCGTGCTGAACCTGACCCAGAGCCTGGCCAAAATCGGCGGTTGGGAATGGAAGAAGGCCGACGGGGCAATGAGCTGGACCGACGAGGTCTACCGCATCCACGACCTCGACCCTGACCAATTCGACCCCAAATCGCCCGAGCATATCGCCAAAAGCCTGGAATGCTATGATCCGGATGATCGTGATCGTATCCGGAAGGCCTTTGACCGCTGCGCCAACCACGGGGAGCCATACGACTTCGAACTGCCGTTCACCACCGTCGCCGGCCGCCGGCTCTGGGTGCGGACCACGGCCAGGGCCCTGTGGAACGAGGGACGGATTGAGCGAGTGGTGGGCAACATCATGGACATCACCGAGAGGCGTCGTGCAGAGGAGCACCGGGCCGAAAGCCTGGACCTGTTGACGAACCTGGCGAGGATGGTACCGGGCGTGATTTACCAGTTCCGCCTTTATCCGGACGGTCGCTCGGCCTTTCCCTATGCCAGTCCGGGTATCTATGATATTTACGAACTGTTTCCCGACGATGTCAGGGAAGACGCCACACCGGCCTACGGACGCATCCACCCCGAAGACCACGATCGCGTGGTGGCGGATATAAAGGCCTCGGCCGAAACCCTCGGGCACTTCCAGTGTGAGTTCAGGGTCATTCTGCCGACCCAGGGCCTTCGCTGGCGGTGGTCCCAGGGCCACCCCGAGCGTCTGCCCGATGGAAGCACCCTCTGGCACGGGATTATTATGGATGCCACCGATCACAAACGGTCCGAACAGGCCCTGGCACACACCCATGACCTGATGCGCTACATCATCGAGCACAACCGGAGCGCCATCGCCGTGTTCGACAAGGATCTCCGGTATATTTACGTCAGCCAGCGATATCTTTCCGATTTCCGGATCACGGACGAATCGATCGTGGGCAGGCATCATTACGACGTGTTTCCGGATCTGCCCCAAAAATGGAAAGACGCTCACCGGCGCGTGCTCGCAGGAAATGTGGAACAGGGTCAGGAAGACCGGCTGGATCGACCGGACGGCACGGTGGACTGGAGTCAGTGGGAATGCCGCCCCTGGTTCGAAGCCGACGGGGCCATTGGCGGCATCATTCTTTATATTGAAATCATCACCGAGAGGAAAAAGCTGGAAACCCAATTGCTCCAGGCACAGAAAATGGAGTCCGTCGGGCGTCTGGCCGGCGGGGTGGCCCATGATTACAACAACATGCTGGGGGTCATCATCGGGTATACGGAGCTGCTTCTCGATAAACTGGAGCCGGACAGCGAACTCCGTGAGGATCTGAATGAAATTTTCATGGCGGCGCGGCGGTCGGCGGACATCACGCGACAGCTTCTGGCGTTTTCACGACAGCAACCCATTGCACCGCAAAGGCTTGATCTGAACGATACCGTGGAAAGCATGCTTAAAATGTTGAGGCGGCTGATTGGAGAAGATATCGATCTGGTCTGGCGGCCCGGCCCCCGGCTCTTTCCGGTTTACATGGACCCCATCCAGGTTGACCAGATCCTGGTCAACCTGTGCGTGAATGCCCGGGACGCCATTGACGACGTTGGCCGGATCGTCATTGAAACGGCCTCCATGTCCTTTGATGCCGCATACTGCGCCCAGCATGCGGATGTTCTTCCCGGCGACTATGTGGTCCTGGCCGTCAGTGACGACGGATGCGGCATGGACGGCGGTACCCGTGACATGGTGTTCGAGCCTTTTTACACCACCAAAGCCGCCGGAAAGGGAACAGGCCTCGGTCTCGCCACGGTTTACGGAATCGTCAAACAGAACAGAGGATTTATAACCATTTACAGTGAACCGGGGCAGGGAACCGTTTTCAGGATCTATCTGCCGCGAAACAAGGCGCACGAGGATAAGGCACTGAAAGCAAGGAAGGCCGAGAAAGAGTCCGGGGGCAGTGAAACCCTGCTTCTGGTCGAAGATGATCCTGCGCTGCTTCGCATGACCTCGATGATGCTCGAACGTCAGGGATACCTTCTGCTCAAGGCATCCACGCCCGACGAAGCGATTGGCCTTGCCCGCGGACATGACGGGATGATCCCTCTTCTGATCACCGACGTGATCATGCCCGGGATGAACGGCCGTGAACTGGCCGATCAGATCAGAAGCATCAAACCGGAAGTGACGGTGCTGTTCATGTCGGGCTACACCGCCAGCGTGATCGCCGATCGGCGCATCCTGGACGATGGGCTGAATTTCCTCCAGAAGCCGTTCACCAAAAAAGAACTGGCCGCCAAAGTCCGGGAATCCCTCGATCGAACCTGAGGCCTATCCTTCCTTCACACCATCCTACTTCCAATCCGACAAGCCATATTTGTCCAATATCGTTTTCAATTTTCCTGTTTCTCGAAGGGTTGTCATTCCTTCCGTGAGAATTTTTGCATAGGCCGGTGAGGTTTCCAATATGGGTGAAAAGGCGATATACACGTTGTTCTCGGTCAATAGTCCCGCCGGTTGAACCTCATCTGATAATGTCATCTTTTTTAATTCAATGCGGCAGACCATCATGTCTTCAACAAAGGCCTCAATCCGTCCTTTCATCAGTTTGTTGATGTTGGATGTGAGAGCACTGTCGCCAAAAACAACCTGTACGTGTTTGCAGTCGTTCTTATACTTTTTGACATAGTTGTCAAACTCCTCACCGTATGAATAATCGGCAATAACCCCTATCGGAAAATTGCCAAGAGAATTGATGCCGTCATATTTCCACTGACTCCCTTTTTTTACCCAGAATAACGTTCTGGAGACGCCCTGTTCAATCTCAGGAAAAACAAAATCAGGCACATCGGCTACGAACGCGCCGACAATGGCATCTATTTTCCCTTCGCGGCATTCCGAGATGGCGCGATTCCAGGGCTTGTTCGTATATTCAATGACATAGCCTTTTTCCCCAAAGACTTCGACAGCAATGTCAATCATAAACCCAAGGTCGCTCGTTTGAGCGATGCCGTTAAATGGATACCAGACATCCGCACCAATCGTAATGGTTCTTGATTCTGCAAACGAATGATTCAAGAACGTAAAAAATGAAATTGCCAATCCAAGAGAAAACAATCTGATTTTCATGCTGCACCTCATGTTTTAAGGATGATCATACGTCCGCCCCCGGGGACGGACGTATGATTTTCACGTGCTCCTTATTTCACCCGACCTTCTTTCCATGCCTGGATGAGCTTATCGTAATCAATGGTTTCCCCTTTGGGTTTTTCGTTGGCAAGCCTGGGTTTGGGTGATCCGGGCCTGCTCAGCCAGTAGTCGGCTCCTTTGGCCTCGTTGATTTTCGGTCCGCAGTCTCCCTGGCTTGCGCTTTTTTCAAGACGCATCAGGATCCGGTCCTGCTGCTCGGCCAGACGGTCCAGGGCTTCCTGGGGCGTTTTCTCACCGGTCACCGCTTCCGCCACATTCTGCCACCAGAGCTGGGATAATTTGGGGTAGTCGGGAACGTTGGTCCCCGTGGGGGACCAGGCTTCCCTGGCCGGGCTGCGGAAAAATTCGACCAGGCCGCCCAGTTTGGGAGCGATGTCGGTCATGGTCTGGGAATTGAGATCCGACTCACGGATGGGTGTCAGTCCGACCAGGGTTTTCTTGAGGCTGACGGTTTTGCAGACGGTGAACTGGGCATACAGCCAGGCCGCCTGACGTTGCTTGAGAGGCGTACTTTTCATCAGAGTCCAGGAACCGCAGTCCTGGTACCCGAGTTTCATGCCCTCGTGCCAATAGGGGCCATGGGGGGAGGGCGCCATTCTCCATTTGGGTGTGCCGTCCGCGTTCATGACCGGGATACCCGGTTTGGTCATGTCTGCGGTAAAGGCCGTGTACCAGAAAATCTGCTGGGCGATGTTGCCCTGGGCCGGAACGGGACCGGCGTCGGAAAAGGTCATCTGCATGGCTTCGGGCGGAGCGAAGGCTTTCATCCAGTCGATGTATTTGGTCAGGGCGTAGACGGCGGCCGGTCCGTTGGTGGCTCCTCCGCGTTCCACGCTTGATGCCACCGGACGACATCCGTCCACGCGAATGCCCCATTCATCGACAGGCTTGCCGTTGGGGAAACCCGGATCACCCGTTCCGGCCATGGACAGCCAGGCATCGGTGAACCGCCAGCCAAGGGACGGGTCCTTCTTGCCGTAATCCATGTGACCGAACACACGCACCCCGTCGATGGTTCCCACCTTGTTGGTGAAAAAATCCGCGATGTCTTCATAGGCCGACCAGTTCAGGGGGACCCCGAGTTCATAGCCGTAAATGTCCTTGAATTTCTTCCGGAGATCGGGCCGCTTGAACCAGTCGTAACGGAACCAGTAGAGATTGGCGAACTGCTGGTCCGGAAGCTGGTAGAGTTTTCCGTCCGGGCCCGTGGTAAAGGATTTGCCGATGAAGTCATCGAGGTCCAGGGAAGGCAGGGTCACGCTTTTGCCTTCGCCTGCCATGAAATCGCTGAGGGCCTCGACCTTGCCGTATCGGAAATGGGTTCCGATCAGGTCCGAATCATTGATGTAGGCGTCGTAGATATTCCGACCGGACTGCATCTGGGTCTGGAGCTTGTCGATGACTTCCCCTTCCTGGATCAGCTCGTGGGTCAGGTTGATGCCGGTGATTTCAGAGAAGGCCTTGGCCAGGGTCTTGGCCTCATACTCATGGGTGGCGATGGTTTCTGAAACCACTTTGATGGACATGCCGCGAAACGGTTCAGATGCTTTGATGAACCATTCCATTTCGTTCATCTGCTCGTTCGCACCCAGGGTCGACGGCTGGAATTCGCTGTCGACCCATTTCTGTGCAGAAGCCTTGTAATCACAAAATCCCTGGGCCGGGACCAGCAGGGCAAGGGCAGCAAGGGCAGCGGCCCATCGGCCCAGACTGTCAGCAGGTTTGATCAGACGCGGGTGTTTCATACATACCTCCATTCAAACGGGTAAGGGTAGGGTTGCGATAACCGGCCGTCGCCATGGGTGGGATCGGCAGGTCAAGCGCAACCGGGGACGGCGGCCAGGTCCACGTCCGAGTGGCCGCAGGATCGATGCGGGTAAAGCAATACAGGGACCCTTTTTAAGTCAGGGGCTCGGAAAACAGGGGGAATCCTGTTTTACAATGAATAACGTCTGTCGATAATGAGAATAAGGTTCTGAAACGAATGAAACGGTTGGAATTTATGCTTTCTAAGTTACCACGAAATGGATCATTGTCAAGCGGAAACACGGTGCGGCGCCTGATCCTTGCGATTTTATCGCGTCGCGATGTTCAGGCCTTCCGTTCAGGAGGACATTTCGGATTTTTTCCATGCAATTCGATAACACCTGGTGTATAAAGGCCGGACTTTTTAAATCTTAAACACCCACATGGAGGGAGTATGAAAAACGACAGTGAAAAGATCGGCTATGTTCTCGGACAAAGCATCGGCGGTGATTTCAGACGGCAGGGGTTCGACGTGGACGCGGATGTGTTCTGCCGTTCGTTCAAAGAAGCCTTTGAGGGGCAGAAACCCACCATGTCTGTGGGCGAGATGCAGCTGATCATCCAGCAGTTTCAGGCCTCCATGCGGGAAAAACAACAGGCGGCCGGTCAGGCGGCCGCGAACGCCAACCTTGAACAGGGCAAGGCCTTTCTCGCGGAGAACAAAGGTCGGGAGGGGGTCGTGGAAACCGAAAGCGGCCTCCAGTACCGGGTGATCAAAGAAGGGACCGGTAAAAAACCCAACGCCGATGATACGGTTGAGACCCATTACGAAGGCAAAACCCTGGACGGCGAGATTTTTGACAGCTCCTACCGCCGGGGGCAGACGGCCACCTTCCCCCTGAACGGGGTGATCAAGGGCTGGACCGAAGCCCTTCAACTGATGAGCGAGGGTTCCAAATACGAACTGTTCATCCCCTCCGACCTGGCTTACGGCAGTGAAGGCAGCGGCGGGGCTATCGAGCCCAACGCCACCCTGGTCTTCACCGTTGAACTGATCAATGTGATGTAGGATGCCTGTTTTCCTCAGGCTGGGGAAGCCCTGGGGAAAAGAGGTTGTTGACCGATTTGAGATGGTGTATAAGATCAGTGACATGTCATTTCAAATCAGGATGGGGCAGGGGGATGGTGTCGAAACAGACCGCAGCCGTTCTCGTGACATGGGATGTGAAACCGGGAGGTGATCCGTGACCGACGAGCAGAACAGAAATGTCAAGTATATCGGAAACCAGGTGAAACGCGATGCGTCACTCGCCCAGATCGATGCCGTCCTCAAGGAAAAGGGGCGATTTGACGATGGCACGGATCTGACGGCAGGACTGGGGGCTCTGGCCGATGACTATCAGATCCTGATCAGTGACGACGATGACAGCTTCGCCGTGAAAATGGAGCCCCTTGTCCCCGGAAAACAAGAACTGAACATTACCGTCTTCAAGGTCAACGGTACGATTTACCGGTCCATCGATGATTCGGTTTCGAAAAAGACGGTGGATGACGATCAAATCGATTTCCTCGATGAGATCTGATCCGGAAAGACCGTTCATGGGTCCGTCCATGAACTTACCATTTATAGCGTCAGGTCGACGTCCCCCTCCGGGGGGGCGTTTTTAATTTGGCATCCACGAAACAATGATGAACTCGTAAAAAGTCATCAAAGGACGGCAAAGAAAAAAGTTCGAGCTTACGGCGTCGCGAATCCGTAAGGAATGAGGCGTACTTAGGGTACGCCGCAGTGACGAGGGATGAAGCGAAAGCGCAGAAATCGGACTTTTTAGGAAGCCGTCAAACAACAAGGTGAAACGGATCCTCCATGATACGCAAGGCAACCATCAAGGATATCAAGGCCATTCACGCCCTTCTTTCCGATTACGGCGAAAGGGGGGTTCTGCTGTCCCGTCCTCTCAGTCAGCTCTACGACCATGTGAGAGACTTTTTTGTCTTCGAAATTCCCGAAACGGGCGGCGTAGGCGGGTGCGGGGCCTTGCAATTCTGCTGGGAAGACCTGGCGGAGATAAGGTCCCTGGCGGTCAGAAAGGAATTCCAGGGCCGAAACATCGGGCGTTATCTGGTCGAATCGGTCATCGCCGAAGCCCGGGCATATGGAATCAAACAACTGTTCACCCTGACCTACCGCCCGGATTTTTTCAAAAAATTTCAGTTCAGCGTGATCGATCGTGCCGAGCTGCCCCTGAAAATCTGGTCCGACTGCATTTCCTGCGTCAAATTTCCGGACTGCGATGAGACGGCCATGATGCTGTCCCTCGATCCCCATTCCTGATCTCAGGCTGACGGTATGGGACGAAAGGAACTCAGAATATTCAGCGTGTTGTTTTTTTCGATCTTCTCCGCCGTGACCGGTGTGGGGATCGTGATTCCGCTTCTGCCGGTGTACGCCCATGACCTTGGCGCCAGCGGTCTTTACATCAGCCTGATTTTCGGCTCCTTTTCCATCTCACGCACCTTCCTTCTGCCGTATTTCGGACGCATGTCCGACCGGCGGGGGCGAAAACCCTACATTGTTTTCGGCCTGTTCTGTTACGCCGTGGTTTCACTGGGATTTATCATGGCATCCAGTGTAGACACCCTGATTTTTCTGAGATTCTTTCAAGGCATCGCATCGGCCATGATCATGCCCGTGGCCCAGGCATATGTGGGTGACATCACCCCCGAAGGCAAAGAAGGGTTCTACATGGGCCTGTTCAGCATGGCCATGTTTTTAAGTCTCAGTCTGGGGCCTTTCATGGGCGGCGTGATTCATTCCCGATTCGGGCTGGACGCCGCCTTCCTCGGCATGGGAATTCTGGCCGGCGTCGCCTTTTTGTTCAGTTTTATTTTTCTTCCTCCTGTGCATCTGGAACATGTGTCGACGACCCCCCGTAAAGCCGAATCCTGGTCGGTCATTCTGTCCGACCGCGTGATGCTCGGCCTTTTTTCATTCCGGTTTGTGTACACCACCTGTGTG
Source organism: Desulfatiferula olefinivorans (assembly GCF_054657895.1). Classification (NCBI taxonomy): domain Bacteria; kingdom Pseudomonadati; phylum Thermodesulfobacteriota; class Desulfobacteria; order Desulfobacterales; family Desulfobacteraceae; genus Desulfatiferula; species Desulfatiferula olefinivorans. Next base: position 57,496 of record NZ_BAAHXV010000026.1, read on the forward strand.
GGGGTGATCTGGTGTTTTCTTCCCCTGTTCGCCGCCACGGAATTTCAGTTGGACAGTTCCGCCACGGGGACACTGGTCATGCTCATGGTTCTGATCGGCGGGATATTCCACACGCCCATGGGATATCTGGCAGACCGGATGAACAAGCCCCTTCTGGTCATCGGGGGCGGAATCATTATCGCCGTGTCCATGGCGATCATCGAATGGGCCGACGGATTTAACTTTCTGCTGACGGCCGTGCTGCTTTTCGGTCTGGGCGGCGGCATATCCCTGCCTGCACTGTCGGCCATGGCTGTTACCGAAGGAAAACGGGTCGATGCCCTGGGATCGGTCATGGCGCTCCTCACCATGGCCCACAGCCTGGGGATGCTTCTGGGATCACTGATTGCCGGATTGACCATGGATTATTTCGATCTGAACCACGCTTTTCCCGTCGGCGCCCTGATCATGGCGGGCGGACTTGTCTTTTTCATCTGGTGTATATTCGCCCGAAACGACTGACGCCTCGCGCGTTTTCTATGGTTATCCCATCCTCCTTCAATAACTCATTCTCTAAACCAAAAAACCAATCACAAAATAACTCGCTTGTTTTTTTTGATTTTATTTTGTAACCACTGATGGTATCAACCCAATGTCATTAACTTAAGATACTGATGGGCACGCTGCGCTTTGCCCATCCTACCTTGTGTCGCCCCGTAGGATGGGTAAAGCAACGCATGCCCATCAGGGCCTTATGGTAATGACATTGACCGCTGAATACCAAAACAGGAAGAATCCCATGAAACACACGACGTTTTTGGTTATTCTGATCGCATCTCTGATCATGATCCATCCGGCCTGTGACTCATCGTCCGAAAACGTGCCCCGGGACGGCTCCGATCGACCGCCTGATGCTCTCCAGCCTTATCAGCATGCCGGCCTGTGGGACTGGGTGGCGCCGATTCTAGAAGGCGGGTGGTGCGGCCCGGCGTCGGTGTATCAGATCATGGCCTTTTACGGGGATCATAATCAATCCTATGACTACCGGATCGTTGTGGATTATATGTTTTATGCGTGGGCCGACGGCGTGATGACCGTTCCCGACATCCGTCCCGACAACCCCGTCCTGATCAGCGACACGGATTTCGGCCTGTTTCTCCAGCCCGACGGAACCGGCTCAAGCTGGGCCATGCTCGAGCGGGTGGGCCGCCTGTATCACTCGCGCAATCTCAATGATCGACTCTATGATCTGTGCGACTGCACCGGTCATACCGAACCCGAACACGTCGGAGTCCGTCGCCGGCGACTCAGCCGGCTTTGTGAAGATTATCTTGCCCGGGATATTCCCGTCATCATTCATCTGGACAGCGGCATATCCGGTTACGGACATTATGTGACGCTTGTGGGCTGTGACCCCGAAGCGGGGAGGGTGTTTTATGTGGACGCCCTGACACACGATCAGGGCGTCCACACCGTGACGGAAGAGGCCTTTCTCTCAGAGGCGTTTTATCAGTCCGGCCTCTACTATTCGGCACGGTGGGATGGAGAGTGGATGGCGTTCTGGCACCGTGGCGAGGCCATTCCCTGCACGCCCTGTGCGGAAGCTGAAAATCCTTGAAACGTCGCCCTGACGATCAGGCAAGCAGCGAAAACACCTGCCTGTTTTCGTCAAGCATGGCCTCGCATTCGCGGGCCAGGATATCGATATCGTCCATGACTATCCCCGGAAAGACCTGCCGGATGATATGCCAGTGCCCGAACGTAAGACCGGGGGCACATTCGGTCACCATCTGCTGCGGCTCGACGGCCGGGCAGGCCTTGTGGTACAGAAAATCCGCAAATCCTATGACGGCGGCCAGATGGGTGTGCTCGGTGGCAAAAAACGGCTGGTGATGGTAGGCGGCCGCCTGGACCAGCGCCTCGGGAAGATTCCAGGTGGAGCCGATATGCTTGCCGATGATCGCGTGGTTGATTCCGAAGCATTCTTCCTCCAACTCGTAGAGGGGAATCTCGTGTTCCACCGCGTCGACATGGACGGCATCGTAAGCCTCGGGGTAGTGTTCGACCAGGAAGATCTTGCCGAAATCGTGAAGCAGCCCGGCCGTAAACAGTCCGGGGTCGTCTTTTTTCATGTATCGCCGATAAAGAAAACGGCAGATCAGGGCGGTTCCCATCAGATGATGCCAGAGGGCCTGGGGGCGGTAGAGACTGTTGGCCGGCATCTGGTCGATGGCTTTGGCGGCGCCCAGTCCCAGGGCCAGATGAATCAGTTCGTCACGTCCCAGAATGATCACGGCCCGTTCGATGGTTTCGATTTTCTGGGGAAAGCCGTAAAACGCCGAATTGACGATTTTAAGGAGCGTGAGGGTCAGGGCGGGATCGTTTTTGATCACCGCGGTCAACTGGTCGAGGTTCGAATCGGGGTCCCGGGCCAGGGTGACGATGGTGGCAGCCACCTTGGACAGGGTGGGGAAAGAGCTGACCCGTTTGAGGCGGACGGGAATGTCGCGTTTCATGTCGGTAAACCGGTCATCGTGGTCAAAGCCGCTGAGCTTGATCAACACCTCTTCGATACGCCGCCGGCTGTCCGCATCGGTCGGGGCGATAAACCGTCCGGTGATGGCCCGCTCCATGTGCTCGATCAGAGGCGAGGACATGGGAAGCCGGTACAAAAATTCCCATTGCCGGACCTGGGGCATGGAGCCGAGGCCCAGCCAGAGAGTTTCCAGGTTCTGACGGGTCAGCCACTGGAATTTTTTCCCCCGTGCCCCGATCAGGATCTGCTGGTACAGCTCAAGGGGAGACTCGCTGTCTTTGATCAGGCTTCCCAGGGACAGGCGGCCGCCTTCATCCTGGCCTTCTTCGTGTTTTTCGCGGACCACCATGACCCGGGTCTTTTTTTCAGCTTCCCGAAAAAGATCGGAGACCTCGGGCCCGTCATCGGGAAACACGGCCATGCCCCTGAATATTTTAGACGTATCGCCGAATGCCTTTTCAAGGGTCCGATCAAGGGTTTCAAGGGTATGAAGGCCTTCGATCCTGTCCGAGAAAAAATCAAGGACAACCAGCCGCGTCCCGTCGATGATCAGTACGGCCGCCGTGGGGTCCAGATTGTCTTCGATCCGTTCCCGGATTCCATTCAGCAGCGACGGAACGATACTGTTTTCCGAATCGGGCACCAGATGGACGCTGAAAAAAACAAAGGAATATCCTCCCCGTTTCGCCTTGGCCATTTCATGACCGATGCGCGTGTAAACGTCCCGGCTCACGGGAAAGGGGCATTTGTCATCGTTGACCATGGCCTCCACACGGGATCGCCCGCCGGCGGCTTCGATCTGGTGGCGCAGCCGGCTGATCTGGGCTTCGCCTTCGCACATCGTGAGAACCCGCGGCGGAGAGGTCAGAATTTCACGGATCCTGCCGTCGGAAAAACCCAGTGATTCCTTGAGGCAGGCCAGCATCTTCTCCGGCTTTATTTCCTGCCGCAGTCCCTCGAAAATCAGTCTGTAAAACGTCTTGTCCATAGAAGCGTCCGTGTCTGGTTTGAAAGGTCAAAAACAATCCGGAAAGAAAATCCGGATCACGTGATGGGAGAAATAATGTGTTAGCCAGTATACGAAACTCGTCACACATTGTCAAACATCGGGAATTGCTTCACGATTACCAGACCCGAGCGTCCCTGCGACCGCCTGTCGCAGGGTGGGCTCTCGCCCACCAAATGGGCCGACTCCTTATAAAATACGACACCGCCCGCAATGAAAAAACACCATCGCCCCCCGTGAACCCCATGGCAAAACCATGTCACGGGGCAAGGGTCGTCATGAAAAACGGTTGGCCGAGGAAACGTGAACGGAAGATGAACCGGCCATGGGCATGGGTGGCGGGTGAGGGATGAGGATCATGGGCCATGGCCGAAGCCCTTTATAAGGATGAGGGCCGGATTGGTGGGCATAGCCCACCCTACGATGGATTTGCGTAGGGGAGGGAGGCTTTCATTTTCCGGACCTATCCACCCAGATAGGCTTTTTTAACGTCGGGGTTGTCCATCAGTTCGGAGGAGGGGCCGTGGGCGACGATTTCGCCGGTGTCCATCACGTAGGCGCGATGGGCGAATTTTAACGCCAGATGGGCGTTCTGTTCGATCAAAAGAATGGTCATGCCCTCTTCGTTCAAGGCCTTGAGCACCCGGAACATGTCGTACATCAGAAGGGGGGCGAGACCCATGGAGGGTTCGTCGAGCATGATGAAATTGCAGCCGGTCATCAGGGCGCGGCCCACGGCCAGCATCTGCTGCTCGCCGCCGCTCATGGTTTCGCTTTTCTGTTTGCGGCGTTCGGTGAGTTTGGGAAAGAGGGCGAAGACCTTGTCGTAATCGGCTTTGATTTTATCGTTGTCTTTCCGGGCATAGGTGGCCAGCTTGAGGTTTTCCTCGACGGTGAGGTTTCCGAAGATATGGCGGCCTTCGGGGGCCAGGGCGATGTTGTAGTCCCGGACCAGCACATGGGCCTCCACGCCAAGGATGCTTTTGCCGTTGTAGAGAATGTCGCCCCGGGTGACCTTCGGGCCTTCGGGGGGCGGCACCCGGGTGAGGGTGTTGAGGGTGGTGGTTTTGCCCGCGCCGTTTGCGCCGATCAGGGCCACGATCTCGCCCCGGTTCACGTGGAAGCTGATGCCGTGCAGGGCTTCGATATTGCCGTATTTGACGTAGAGGTCGTTGACTTCAAGTTTCATCAGATCGTGTCGTCTCCCAGGTAGGCTTTGATCACAGCCGGATTGTTTCGGATTTCCTCGGGCGTGCCTTCGGCGATGGTGCTGCCGAAGTCGATGACCTGAATAAAGGTGCACAGGCTCATCACCACCGACATCTGGTGCTCGATCATCCAGATGGTGATCTTGAATTCCTTGTGGATCCAGTCAATCAGGGAAATCAGACCCGTAACGTCCGCCGAATTGAGCCCGGCGGCCGGCTCGTCGAGCAAAAGCAGCTTGGGCTTGATGGACAGGGCCCGTGCGATTTCCACCTTGCGCTGAATGCCGTAGGGCAGGTTTTTGGGCAGTTCATCGGCATAACGGTGAAGGTCCAGGGCCTCCAGAATCTCCATGGCCTCCCGGGTGATGGATTTTTCACGGTCGAGATAGCGTTTCGTCCGCATGAAATTATCGACAAGCGAATACCCGAGCTTGTGATGCTGGGCGATGCGGATGTTGTCCAGCACGGAAAGGTCGTTCCAAAGACGGATGTTCTGGAAGGTCCGGGCCACGCCCAACCGTGTCACCTGGTGGGGTTTCATGCCTCTGATGGACTGCCCCCGGAACAGGATATCGCCCTTGCCGGCCTGGTAAAAGCCGCTGACCAGATTGAACACCGTGGTTTTTCCGGCGCCGTTGGGGCCGATCAGGGCCCGCAGTTCCCCGCCTTCGAAATCCACGGAATACCGGTTCAGGGCGCACAGCCCCCCGAAGTACTGGGAGAGTTTTTTTATTTCAAGCAGTTTCATGCAAGGGGTTTCCTATTTGAACTGGTACCAGCGTTTGAGTTTCGGAAAGACGTCCGACAGCTCGCGGTTGCCCATGATGCCCGAGGGCCTGAACTGCATGAGCAGTACCAGAATCATGGGGATCAGCACCCATTTCCAGACCTGACTGAGGTTGTAGCCGTCGGGCAGAAGATTCAGGGCATGAAGGCCGTTGTCCATGGCCGGGATGATGAACCTCAGGCCTTCGATGAGAAGGGTGAAGACGATGGCGGAGATCACCGATCCGCTGAGGGAGCCCATGCCGCCCAGATAGACCATGACCAGACATTCGGTGGACTTGAGGATGCCGAAGGAGCCGGGGTTGATGTACCCCAGGATATGGGCGAAAAGCACCCCCGCCATGCCGGCCAGTCCCGAGGAGAACATGAAGGCCACGAGTTTCATCTTGTTGGTGTTGACGCTCATGATCTCGGCGGCGATTTCATCCTGGTGAATGGCGATGATGCCCTTGCCGTAGGTCGAGCTGACGAAACGCCGGATGCTCCAGACGCAAAGCACGGTGAACAGAAAGACCCAGATCAGCATCCAGGGCAGGTCCACCACGTCCTCCATGGCAAAGACGATGGGTTTCATGCCCATGAACCCGCGGGCGCCGCCGATGGCGCTGATGTTGATGATGGTGCCGGTGATGATGAAATTGGCGGCCAGGGTGATGATGGCCAGGTAGTCCCCCCGTGTCTTGAACGAGGGGATGGCCACGAGCAGCCCGGCCAGGGCCGCGGCGATTCCGCCGATGAACACGGACACGGGAAAAAAGAACAGGGCCAGGGATTCGGGCAGGACCGGCGCGCCGAACACCTTGTCCTGGGTGAACAGGGCCACGTTGACGATGGAGCCCACATAGGCTCCCACGGCCATGAATCCCGCATGCCCGCAGGCGAATTCTCCCATGTATCCGTTGACGATGTTGAAGCTCGTCGACAGCATGATGTTGATGCCGATGAACATGATCACCGACTGGACATACAGGTCGATGATCTCGAAATAGGCCAGGGCCGTGGCCGCGGTTCCGATCAGGACAAGCAGGGCGGGAACGCTGTATTTTCCGTATTTGAACGGTTCCGGGGTCTGATTCATATCTTTGTGGTCCGGGCCACACCGAAGATGCCGGTGGGCTTCATGCTCAGGATGATCAGAAGGATGGAGAAGGCGATCAGGTCCCGGAAGGTTGAGGGAAAGAAGGCCACCACCAGGATTTCGATGAATCCCAGGAGAAAACCTCCCACAAAGGCGCCCCGGATATCTCCGATGCCGCCGACCACCGCCGCGATGAAGGCTTTCCAGCCGATCATCGAGCCCATGAAGGGATCGAGCACCGGATAGGACAGGGCGAACAGAAGCCCGGCCAGTCCGGCCAGGGAGGAGCCGAGGATAAAAGTGAACACGATGATCGTGTCGATGGGAATGCCCATCAGCGGCACGGCGAATTTATCATAGGAAATGGCCCGCATGGCCATGCCGATTTTGGTCCGGGTGACGATGAACTGGAGAAAGAAGAACACCAGGACCGCGGACAGGATGACCAGAAGCTTGAGGTTGGTCATGCTGAACGAACCGAAGGTGTAGACCGTCTTGTCGAGGATTTCGGGAAAACTTTTCCGGCTGGCGCCCAACAGGGCCAGGTTGCCGTTTTCAAGGATCAGGCCGCACATCAGGGCTGTTATCACCACATACAGGCGGTTGACCCCCTTGCGCCGCAGGGGACGGTAGGCGATGCGCTCGAGCATGACCCCCACCACCGCCGTGAGAATCATGGTGAGCGGCACGGTCAGGATCAGGATCTGGCCGCCCGAAAGGTCAAGGGCCTGGGCTCCGAGCATGACGGTGGCGAGGAAAAAGGCGATGTAGGCGCCGACCATGAAGATATCGCCGTGGGCGAAGTTGATCAAAAGAAGCACGCCGTAGACCAGGGTGTAGCCCAGGGCGATCAGGGAATAGAAACTCCCCCACTGCAGGGCGTTGAATATGTTTTGAATGATACTTGAAAGCACCGTGATTTCCCCCGGGTGTCGGCGGCCGCCGTGAGCGGCCGCCCGGTAAGGATCATCGACCGGCAAAGGCCGGCCGATGGTTCATGACAGACGTAAGGATCAGGGGCAGACGGATTTGGTGAACACGAACTGGCCCGCCTCGTCGATGCGCACCACCACGGCGCACTTGATGGGATCGCCCTGTTCATCGAATTTCATTTTGCCGGTGATGCCTTCGAATTCGGTGATGCCGGCCATGGCGCTCCGAAGGTCTTCCCGGACTTTTTTCAGGCGTCCGGTCACGTTGCCGGAACTCTGCAGGGCCTGAAGCACCAGACGGGTGGCGTCCCAGGTGAGGGCGGCCACGTCGGCGGGCTGATAGCCGTATTTGGCCTGGTACCTGTCGATGAATTCCTTGGTGGCTCCGGTGGCGCCTGCGGCGGCGTAATGGGTGGAGAAATAAAGGCCGATGCAGTTGTCGCCGCACAGGGGCATCAGCTCGGAGTTGCCCCAGGCGTCGGAACCCATGAAGGGACCTTTCCAGCCCAGGTCGTGGGCCTGTTTGACGGCCAGCGCCACTTCGTTGTAGTTGTTGGGCAGGAAGATGAAATCCGGTTTGGCGTCGAGAATCTTGGTCAACTGGGCGCTGAAATCCTGGTCTTTGTCTCCGTAGCTTTCAAAAGCCACCACCGAGCCCGCGCCGTTTTTCTTTTCGAAGTCGTCCTTGAAGATTTCGGCCAGGCCCTTGCTGTAGTCGTTTGCCAGGGCGTAAAGCACCGCTGCGGTCTTGGCGTTGAACTGCTCCATGGCGAAATCCACGGCCACCGGTCCCTGGAACGGATCGAGGAAGGCGGCGCGGAAAACCCAGGGACGGTCTTTGGTGGCGTCCGGGTTGGTGGACCAGGGGGAAATCATGGGGGTGAGGTTGTCGTTGCAGACCTGCCCGGCGGGCACGGCCTGCTTGCTGGAGTTCGGACCCACGATGGCGATGACCTTGTCTTTTTCGATGAGCTTGAGGGCCGCGGTCACGGCGGACTCGGCTTTGGATTCGTTGTCTTCGTAAACGAATTCGAGCATGTATTTTTTGCCGCCCACCGCAAGGCCGCCCTGGCCGTTGATGTCTTCCTTGAGCATTTCGGCGGCGAACTTGGATTCTTCACCGATTTTCGGAATATCTCCGGTCAGGGGGATGTTGAAACCGATTTTGATCGTGTCCGTCTTGCGTTCGCTGCACGCAACACACATTAAGATGCAACATAACACAGCCGCTGATGCATAGAGCTTTTTCATCGTGTTCTCCTTGGTCCGTGGTGAAGGGTTGACAGCCGGAGTCCGGCAAACCGGAGGGAGAAAAACCGTGATGAATGTTCCGATCCGATTTTATTCGCTGTATTCATTGGTTTTTCACATCCCCCGTAAAGAAGCTTTAATAATATAATCCAGCGGCAAGGTCAATCATCGAAACGAAAATTAATCTTGGCCGTCCGGTCAGATGATGTCCCAAATCACGATCCGCTCCGCAAAAACGACCGTCTGCCTGCGGGTGGGCTTTCGCCCGCCCAATGCCCGTCATCCTTATAGAATACCCCACCGTCCGGGGTCAGATGATCCCCCGGTGCTTCATGTGGTCTATCTCCTCTCTGGAATACCCCAACTGCGAAAGGATCGTTTCGGTATCCTGTCCGAACTTCACCGGAGCGCGGCGAAGGGTACCCGGGGTTCTGCTTAATTTGACGGGAATGCCCAGGGTTTTCGGCTCCGGAAGGTCAACGACCATCCGGCGGCTTTGAAAGACCGGTCGTTCCAGGACCTCGTCTATGCTGTTGACCCTTCCCCAGCAGATATCCTGGCCTTCGAACAGGGCCTCCCATTCATCCAGGGTCTTGGTTTTAAAAAGCGTCCGAAGTGCGTCGATCAGCTCCTGCTTTCGTTCTTCGTCAAACTGGAGGCCGATCCAGTCCTCTCGGCCCAGTGTCCGGCAGAAGGTCTGCCAGAACCTGAATTCCAGGCAGCCCAGGGATAAAAACCGGTGGTCGGCGGTTTCATAGGTATTGTAAAAGGCGTATCCGTGGGACAGAATCGAATCGGACCTTTCGGGGGAGGCTCCCATCATCTGCCGGAAATCCAGGGCCAGGGTCAGAAGGGACAGACACCCGTCGGTCATGGAGATATCGATGTCCTGGCCTTTGCCGGAAAGGTTGCGCTCCCGGAGGGCCAGAAGGATGCCGATGACGGCGTTCATGCCTCCGCCGGCCAGATCCGCCACCTGGAAGCCGGGAATTGCCGGCGGCTTGTCCGCCTCGCCGATCAGGGACAACAGGCCCGATTCCCCCAGGTAGTTGACATCATGGCCCGGCCTGTCCCTGAGCGGGCCGGTCTGTCCGTATCCGGTGATCGAACAGTAGATGATGCCGGGGTTCACGGCGCTGACGCTCTGGTAATCCACCCCCAGGTTTTCGACCACCCCGGGGCGAAACCCTTCGAGAATCACGTCGGCCGCGGCCGCCAGTTTGAAAAACACGGCTTTTCCCTCGTCGGATTTGAGGTTCAGGCACATGTGCTCCTTGTTGCGCATGACCCCTTTGGGAAAACCGCTTTCCGATTCGAATCGCCGGTCTTCGATCATGATCACCCGGGCGCCGTGGTCCGCCAGAATCATCGAGCAGAAGGGGCCGGGCAGCAGCCGGGACAGGTCAAGGACAGTGATGCCCGACAGGGCGCCGCGGGAGGGCTGACGATGGTCGTGATCCATAAAAAACTCCAATTGAGTTGATGCCCCGTCCATCCCTGTGATCAGGGTTGTTCCTTACTTTTTTGAGACGCGGCATACCAGGTTGCAAATTGTTTATCCATATCAAGAATGTGATCCCTGATCCAGACCGTCATCAGGAACCGTATTTGTTCGACCAGATCGTTGAGGTTTCCGCTTCGGGTCAGCGTGTGGTTGATTTCTTCGATAATTTTATGGTGGGCCTCTTTGTGTCTGTCTTTGTCCGGGTAGCCGATTTCATCGAGGAAGGCTTCTTCATGGGCAAAATGCTCCCTGACGTACTTTCGGATATGGTTGATCAGGTATTTGATTTCCGGGCCCTGGCTTTCAGGGTGGTCGATGTCGTATGCCTCTGCGGCAATGGCGAACAGGAGCCGGTGCTGGGTGTCGATGTCGTCTATGCCCAGGCGGCAGTCCCGGGTCCATTTCATGGTTCGGTCCATAAGTCCTCGTTTGCGTTTGAGTTCATGAATGACGTCCTGATGTCATTAACGTAAGATCCTGATGGGCACGCTGCGCTTTGCCCATCCTACGGGCGGGACAAGGTAGGATGGGCAAAGCAACGCGTGCCCATCAGATGAAACAACGAAATCACTCGTTACCTTACTGACATTGAATGACGCCCGATGCATTCCAGGAAATTCTCGCCCAGAATACGTCTGCGAACGCCGGAATCGGGAAAGACGCTTTCGATGCGCCTTTTGATCAGGCCCTGGTCGAACCCGCCCTTCGGGTCATGGGACCCGAAGGGGCCGTCGGTTCCGAACAGACATCGTTCGATGCCCAGGGCCTCACTGACCTGTTTCATGATGGCCGTGTCCACATAGGCCGTGGCCGACAGATCGACAAGAATGTTTTTTCGGTGTCGTATCATCTGCCAGGTTTCGGCGTACCGGGGAAAGGCCGCGTGGGCAAGAATGACGGTGAGCCCGGGCAGGTCGTCGCAAAGCCTCAGCAGGTCATCCGGTTCATCGAACCCCAGGTGAACGATCAGGGGCGCCTTGTTTCGGACCAGCTTTTCCCCGACGGCCAGGAGTTTTTTCGGAGAGTATTGATGCCAGAACGGATGGGCCTTGACGCCGATGCAGGCCGGATGGTGCTCGTATTCACCATACTCGTCCAAAGGGTCCGCCGGACCGCCGGGCCGGACCGTGCACCAGGCGTAAAACCGGTCGGGATGCGCCTCGACGGCCGCAAAGACCGGACGGTTGTCGGGCCGGGCATCCAGGCGGACGACACCCGACGGAAGAATCACATCACCCTCGGGCGTAAACCGGGTGAGCAATCGACGGACAAGGGGTCTCACCCGTTTATGCGTGAGGCAGAACCGCAACACCGACAGGGCCTGGGCCGACGGTTCGGGCACGGGCCCGCACAGCGAGGCCATGAGGGCGGTCCGGTCGATGCCGTGGGTGTCCATGGATGAGATCAAACCGGCGATTGACTGGGACTCCGGCGTGAGATGATAATGACAGTCGATGACCATGGGTCTCCTCATCAATGACGTTTCGATGGCTTTTTAAGAGGCCATCAAGGGTTTACACCGAAACTGATTGCTGTTAATTTGGGGGCTGTCGTCTGTGACGGTTTTTATCCTACAGGCGAACGACCCCGTGAGACAAGAGCATTTTTTATCCGCGTCCTAAAACATGATGGTCTCGTAAAAAGTCGAATTTCAGACGGCTTCGTAAAATGTTCGAGATCAAGGCTTGCGAAGCACGAGGAATGAGGCGTACTTAGGGTACGCCGCAGTGACGAGGGATGACGCGTAACGCAGATATCGGACTTTTTACGGAGCCGTCAAAACATGAGGGAGGTGTGACTCAGCATGAAAATTTCGCACGTGATCATTCTTGTTCTTCTGACCGCCTGGCTGTCCGGATGCGCCGGGAGCAAACGGGTGGTGACCATGGAAGCCACCGGGTACTGCGGCTGCGGCAAGTGCTGCAGCTGGGAGCGCGGCAGCTGGAAATACCTGAAGCTGAATTTCTGGAACCGCTATGTGAGCGCCGGAAGCGCCAAAGGGAGGCCCTATACCGGCCACACGGCCAGCGGCACAAAGCCCCATGAACCCGTCCCCGGCCTGTTTTCCTGGGACAGCGTCAAACGGCCCTGGATGATTCCGGTCCGCATCATCTTTTTCCCCTGGCTGCTCCTTCCCAGAGACGGCACCATCGCCGCCGATACAAGGTATCACGCCTTCGGCACCCGGATGTACGTGCCCGGCTACGGCTGGGGCGTGGTCGAGGACCGGGGCGGCGCCATCAAGGGACCCACGCGCCTTGATCTTTACTACCGTTCCCACCGCAAGGCCCTGCTCTGGGGCAGGCGCCATGTGGATGTGACCATCGAGGAGTGAGCCCATGATCACCGTCCGCTGGACCGGCGCCGCCGGTCTTGAATTTTGTTTTGACGACCAAACCCTCCTTGTGGACCCCTATCATACGCGGCCCGGCAAGATCGACGTTTTCCTCAGACGGATTCATTCCGATGCCGCCGTCATTGACCGTCAATGCCTTCGCATGGGCCGGATCAGCGCCATGGTGGTCAGCCATACCCATTTCGACCATGCCCTGGATGTTCCGGCCTTCGCGGCCGGGGGAAACTTTCCAGTTTTTGGAAGCCAAAGCCTCAAAACCCTGATGGGGTTTTACGGCATGGCGGACAGGGTTCGGGCCTGTTCACCGGGAGATCGTGTGGACCTTGGCGAAGGCGCCTCGGTGACCATGCTGCCCTCGGTGCACGGGCGTATCCTGTTTGGTCGGGTGCCCTTTGACGGCGAGATCACACCCGGCCTGACACCGCCCCTCAAAGCCGCCGATTACCGGGTGGGACAGGTGTTCGCCCCGGAAATTCATATCGGCGGCACCGTCTTTCTCCATGTGGGCAGTGCGGGGTTCATCCCTACAGCCGTGGCCGGTCGCCGCTGCGACGTGCTGTTTCTGTGCGTGCCGGGCTGGAAAAAGCAGAGCGGTTACCCGGAAGACCTGATCGACATGACCCGCCCGAAGACCGTGGTGCTGTTCCATCACGACGATTTCTTTAAACCGATTTGTGAAGGCAAGCCGGTCAAGTCCCTGTCTTTTATAGATATGAACGGCATGAAAAAACGGATCGCCTCCCGGTTCCCGTCGGTGTCCGTTCTTTGTCCAAGCGTGTTTGAGCCGATGACGTTCTGAGCCTCAACAATTCTTTTGACAAACACCATCCTGATTGGCTATGAGTCATCGACATGGAAACCGTCCTTCGAAAAATCGTTGAACTGCTGATCCGGGCCCTGGCTTATATCCCCTTGGGCGCCTCCAGCCTGTCGTTCATCATTGCATCGGTGAGCGTATCGACCAGCCTCGTCGGCTGGATCAAAAACGGCGCCTGGGTCTTCCCGAAACTCCATCAGAGCATGGGCATGGATTTCCTTCATCTTTTAATGGATGAGCGCCTCATCGGCATCCGCCGTCATCTGATCGAAGGCGCCGCCAAACTCGCGTCCATGCCCACGGTGCTGGTCCTCGGCATGGGCGGAACCTTCTGCCTGATCACCGGCTTTTGCCTTCTTCAGTTCGCCCAGGCCATTAAAAACGCCAAATAATGACGGCTTCGTAAAACGTCCGATATCTGCGTTACGCTTCAGCCCTCGTCACTGCGGCGTACCCTAAGTACGCCTCATTCCTCGGGCTTCGCAAGCCTTGATCTCGAACGTTTTACGAAGCCGTCTGAAGTTCGGATTTTATGGGACCGTCACATAAAATTCAACAACCCCCCAAAAAATTCACCACGGAAACGCGGAGAACACAAAGAAAAACACGGACAAATGATCCACAGATTACGCAGATGAACACAGATTCTCCAAACCCCACCACCGCCCCGCAAAAACGACCGCCTGGCGTAGGTTGGGTTGAGGAACGAAACCCAACAAATTGCCATCATCCCTATAAAATCCAACACCCTCCGCAAAAACAATTCACCACGGAGACACGGAGCACACGGAGAAAACCACGGACAAATGATCCACAGATTACGCAGATGAACACAGATTCCATAACCACCGCCCCGCAAAAACGACCGCCAATCGTAGGGTGGGCTGTGCCCACCAAATGCCCGTCATCCCTATAAAATCCAACACCCTCCGCAAAAACAATTCACCACGGAGACACGGAGGACACGGAGAAAACCACGGACAAATGATCCACAGATTACGCAGATGAGCACAGATTCCATAACCACCGCCCCGCAAAAACGACCGCCTGGCGTAGGTTGGGTTGAGGAACGAAACCCAACAAATTGCCATCATCCCTTTAAAATTCAACACCCTCCGCAAAAACAATTCACCACGGAGACACGGA
>NZ_BAAHXV010000027.1:0-62425 GCF_054657895.1 Desulfatiferula olefinivorans
CATTTCTATACCCCGCAGGTGCCGCTCCAGGAGGCATTTCTCGAACAATACAAGGGGAACCGGGCGGCTGAGGACCTTGTTGAAAACCAGCGCCGTGAAGCCCGTTTGTATGACATGTACAAGGAGTATTACGGCTATGTGTTTTACATAGGAAAAAAAATCTGATCGACGGGGCAGGGCTCTGATCGCCCCCAAAACCAAACCCGAAAGCCCGGCGGATATCGTTCCGACGGGCTTTTTTTATTGCGCAGCGCAAATTCCGTGCATGTGTTGAGAGAAAAGCAATGCCAGTGACACATTCACGGGTGCCGTTGTTCCGGCGGAGCGTGTTTTAATCGCCCGGGTACACGGTCCTGTGTTCGTCGACAGTCGATTGCTTTTAGAGCGGTTGACAGGTCAGTACGAAACGACATATACCGGATTGCATGGGCATGAGAGGGCTGTTCAACGGGCATACTCCGGCCCCTTCTTTATGTGCGGACGGGTATGGGGTGGCTAAGGCCCGAAACGTTTTGATGAAAGGAGATGAGGTATGAAAAAAAGATGCCGGATTACATTGCTTGTCTGCTGTCTGCTGGTCGCCGGGGGTTGCTCATCCCGGGCCTGGTATGATGGTTTAAAGGAGCAGCGGCGTTCCGATTGTTACAAAGAAAATATGAGCCAAAAGGACATCGACGACTGTCTTGAGAGAAACAGCATGTCCTACGATGAATACGAACGGAATCGGAACGACTACAATTATTGATCCATTGTCGTGCGTCTCCCGGGGGGTGTATTGTGCGGGCAATGGCTTTGAATCCAGGAAAAATTTATGGACGTTTCAATTCGGCCGATGTGCGAAGACGATCGTCGGCCCGTCATGGACATTTTTAATCACTATATCGAGAACTCTTTTGCCGCGTATCCGGAGCATCCGCTGCCTTATCAGGCATTCGATGTGTTCGTGCAGGCGTCCAGGGGATATCCTTCGGCAACCCTCAGAAATACGGACGGCCACATCATCGGTTTCGGATTGCTGCGGGGCCACAGGCCTATTCCGACCTTTGCGCAAGCGGCGGAAATCACGTACTTCATTCATCCGGAGTACACGGGGAAGGGCCTTGGAAAGCGGCTGCTCGAGCATTTTGAACATGCCGCGAGGGAGCAGGGGATCACGACGATTCTTGCCCACATATCATCCCTCAATCCCGGCAGCATCGCCTTTCACGAAACAAACGGATTTCGGGAGTGCGGACGGTTTCGAAACGTGGGCAGGAAAAACGATCGCGTATTTGATACGGTATGGATGCAGAAGTTTCTTTGAATGCGACGATAAGGTCAAGGAGAGCCTATGAACACGATGTGTCAGAGTTGCGGTATGCCCATGAAAAAAGACCCGAAACTGGGGGGTACGAATGCCGACGGAAGCAGAAACCCGGAGTATTGCAGCTACTGCTATGAGAACGGTTCCTTCACGTCTCCGGAAATCGATACCCCTTTTAAAATGCAGGCGTTTTGCATTTTAAAGATGAAGGAGGCGGGCATGCCCGGATGGGTCGCATGGCTGTTTACCCGCGGGATTCCGAGGCTGAAGCGCTGGAAGAATTCGTGATGGACAGGGTGTTTTTTTTGGTCCGACCGTCTGGGTTATGAAAAACAGCAAGATCATACAATCCCTTGAGGCCGGATAGTGGTTATCCTCTTTGAAACGACGAACACAGGGTTCATATTTTAAAAGGAGGAATACCAGTGAACACAAAAAACGCGACAGCCGTTATTACCCAGGCAATCATTTATTATTCCGACCGGCCCGGAAAGAACGTGTCGGACGTAGAATGGGAGAAACACCCGTCATTTCGGGGCGTCTATCTGAAACACATGATTACGGGTTCGGAAACAGGGGGGCGTTTCAGCTCACATCTGGTCCGGATCGACCCGCACAGCTGCCTTGACCTTCATGCCCATGAACGTCACATGGAACTCCATGAAGTGATAGACGGCAACGGGACATGCCGGCTCAAGGACGAGGTTGTTGACTATCGTTCCGGAACGATGGCTGTTATACCCGTCGGTGAACATCACAGGGTTGAGGCCGGAGATGACGGATTGACCCTGCTGGCGAAATTTGTTCCGTCATTGGTTTAGGCCTGAGGAACGGGGGGGAGACCGGATGAACCGTAAAAACGAAAGCATCAAACAGGTCGACCTCCCTTTTTTCCCTGGCGTGGAGGCGATTTCCGGTCAGCATATCGGAATGGGATTCCGCCGTCATATCCATAAAACGTTCATCATCGGCAGGGTTGATCAGGGGACCCGGGTGATCATGACGGCCAGTCAAGAAACGGCTGTTGCGGAAAAGGAACTCTTTATCATCAATCCCGGCCAGGTTCACGCCTGCAGGTCTTTGGACCTGGCCGGCCATTCCTATCAGGTTATAAGTGTCGAACCTTTCGTCTTGCAGGAAATCGCGTCACACATATCAGGCACGGAGGGTAAAATTCCATGTTTCAGTCATGTCGGCTACAATGATTCCGTGATGTCGGAATCGTTTTTGCGTTTTTTCGTAGCCCTGAACAGCAAGGCACCGCCCATGGATCTGGAAAGTGCCCTTTATGAAATTCTGGCCGGTCTTTTGATCGGTTGGTCGAAGGAGCCGCCGACGTTCACAGTGCCGGCTTGTCCGGTTGAATCCATCACGCGTGCCTGCGATTATATCGGCCGGCATTATGCCGAGAGGCTCACTCTCCATCGCCTGGCTGAGGCGGCGTGTCTGAGCCCCTTTCACTTTCAGCGGGAATTCCGAAAACACCTTGGAATTACACCCCAAGAATATGTAAGTGATTACAGAATCAGTCAATCAAAACGAATGCTGCTGGAATCCGGGAACCTTGCGGATGTCGCCCTTCGATCCGGCTTTTTTGATCAAAGCCATTTTTCGAGAGTGTTCAGAAAAACGGTTGGAATCACTCCGGGTAACTACATGAAAATCAATCGGATCTGATAGATCGCAAACCAGGTTTTTTCAGCTTTTTTGTTTTTTCAGCAAGGTGTTTCTTTATGATATTTTAACCTTCCGCTTACCTTCATCTAATGTGCCCCCCCTATAACGGCATTCAACTATCAACCCACCCATACCGAGGAGGTCCAGATGCTGATGCCGAACACCCGGTCCTTTGAACCGAAAAACCATGAGCCCTACATGAGTCCCCGGCAGTTGAACTATTTCAAAGGCAAGCTCCTTGCCTGGAGAACCGAGCTCGAGGATGCCAACCGCCGGAGCTTTGTCATGATGAATCATTCGGACATGCGTCCCATCGAAGAAATGGAGCGCAGTATCGAGGCCATGAACCTGGAGCTGTCCATCATGGCACAGACCCGGAATTTTCGATTGATCCACATGATCGACATGGCCCTTGAGCGCATCGATGCCGGAACATACGGCTACTGTGAAGCGACCGATGATCCCATCGGCCTTGCCCGCCTGGACGCCAATCCCGTGGCCCTCTATTGTCTTGCCGTCCAGGAAGAACTTGAAAAAAATCCCCATGCCCTCATCGCCGAGGCCTCCTGACCCTCCTTCCTTTCCCCCGGTTTCCGGCCCCATGTTTTGGGGCCGGGGATCATCCTTTCCCCTTGTATCGGGGATTAAATCCGTACAGAAAATTAATTCCACACTAACGCTTCGATAACAAAAGAATCATATGTCTTCCAGGTGGCGGCGTTCGTGTTGTGCTGACGCCGGACAGACACGATGACAGGGTACTTTGCTGACTCATCTTCCTGAAGCACCAGAAAGCCCGACTAACTCAATGTATCGCGCCCGGGATCTTATTTCGAAACGACCGGGTGCAACGCGACTTGAAGAAAGGATTAACCATGTTAAAACGATTTTTAGTTCGGACCCTTGCAGGTGTGTTGACGATGACGGCGTCTTTGTTCGTTGCCGGTCAGACCTATGCCGATGTCTACATCACCGAGTGGATGTACAGTGGCAACGGAGGAGAGTTTATCGAGTTTACCAATCTTGGCGACTCAGCCGTCGATTTTACCGGATGGAGCTACGACGACGATTCCAGGGTTGCCGGGATGTTCTGTCTGTCCGGTTTTGGAATGGTGGCGCCGGGTGAGTCGGTTGTTCTTACCGAAGATACCAGTGAGAAATTCCGCAGTGACTGGGGTCTGGACACTTCGGTAAAGGTGATCGGCGGATATACCAACAATATCGGCCGAGCCGATGAAATCAATCTGTATGACAGCCTGAATGAGCTTGTGGACCGCTTCGCTTACGGGGACAGCGCCTTTCCCGGCTCCATTCGTACCCAGGGTGCAAGCGGGAATCCGATCGATGGATCCATGCTTGGCGCCAATGATCCCTATGGCTGGGTATTGTCCGTCGTGGGCGATGAATACGGTTCATATCTTTCAGCCAATGGGGATATCGGCAATCCCGGTACCAATCCCGTTGTTCCGATACCTGGAACGATCTGGTTGCTCGGGTCTGCCGTTGTTGGTCTGGTCGGTTTGAAACGACGAAAATAGCCTGGGAGATTGTAGTGATGAATAACATTTTCAAAACAGCCCATTGCGTTGTTTGGGGCCTCTCCCTTTTTTTATTGGCGGTCGTCATGCCCCGATCCGCTGCCGCGGTCGTCTACTCCTTTGACCTGGCCGATTATCAGCACAGCGGCACGTTCAGCCTGCCGGTTATCCCCGCCCAGGAAGCATCGGCCGTGACCTATAACTGGTCGACCGATACGCTGTTTGTTTTGGGCGACGAAGGTGACGCTCTGGTAGAGGTGTCCAAAACCGGAACCCAGTTGAGCGTGATGGCCCTGACCGGTTTTGATGATACCGAAGGGTTGACCTATGTCGGAAACAACCGGTTTGTTCTTGTGGAGGAACGTCTTCGGGACGCGTATCTGCTGAATTATTCGGCGAACGGCAGTGTGGCGAGATCAGGGCTGCAGAGTGTCGATCTTGGGACATCCGTTGGGAATATCGGTCTTGAAGGAATCTCCTATGATCCGGAAAGCGGACAGTTCATTACGGTCAAGGAGAAAACACCGCAGGACGTGAACGTGAACACCATTGATTTTGACAATGGAACCGCTCAGGTGTCAAGTCTGTTTACCCCCAATTGGGGCGTGTCCGACCTCGGGGATGTCCAGGTGCTCGGCACCGTGGCTTCCCTTCTGGGGACGGCTGATGGGGAGGGCCTGCTTCTTTTGAGCCAGGAATCTTCCATGCTGCTCGAGGTCGATCGCATGGGGAACATCCAGAGCCAATTCGATCTCAGCGGCCTGACCGGTTCTGCGGAGGGCGTCACCATTGACGCCGATGGCATCATTTATATCGTTGCTGAGAATGGCTCGACACCAACACTTTACACATTGTCACCCACCCCGGTGCCCCTTCCCGGGTCCTTGGCCCTTTTCGGCAGCGCCTTGGCCGGAATGGCCGTTGTCCGCAGACGTAAAGTCTGAGAAACAAGAAAATGAACGGAGCGGCCTGCTTCGGCGGAAAATCCGCTCCGTTCGTCCATCCCCCCCCTGTTCGTTGTTTGATTTTTCCCTTCCGCGTGTTAGTCTCTGCCATACCGCTTACCGGTCGGTCCATGAACGATTCGAGGTTCTCCATGAAAAGAAGCGATCCCTTTGCCGGATTCCACCCCCTGATTGCACGCTGGTTTCTCTCCGAAGTCGGAACGCCCACAGAGGTCCAGCGTCAGACCTGGCCGGCCGTGGCCAAAGGAGATCATGTGCTGGTGACGGCGCCCACCGGCAGCGGGAAGACCCTCACGGCCTTCTTATGGGCACTGAACTGTTTGATGACCGGCGCATGGACCGCAGGAACCACCCGCGTGCTGTATGTGTCTCCCCTCAAAGCCCTCAACAACGACATCCGGGAAAACCTGATCGTTCCCCTTGCGGCCCTGAAACGGCGGTTCGATGACTCGGGGATTGCCGTGCCGCGGATCAGGGTCCAGACCCGGAGCGGGGACACGCCCCAGGCGGAACGGCGGCGCATGCTCAGAACCCCGCCGGAGATCCTGATCACCACACCCGAGAGCCTGAATCTCCTGTTGAGTTCCAGGGGCGGGCAATCCATGCTCGGCGGCATCCGGGTCGTCATCCTCGATGAAATCCACGGCGTCATCGACTCCAAACGCGGGGTGCATCTGATCACGGCGGTGGAACGGCTGGTCCGCCTCTCCGGTGAATTCCAGCGCATCGCCCTGTCTGCCACCCTGCGGCCTGCGGACGTCGTGGCCCGTTTCGTGGGCGGATACCGTATGTCCGGCCCCGATGCCGATCCGATCCATACCCCCCGGCCGGTCCGGATCATTCGGTCCGACGATCCCAAACGATACGATCTTACGGTGCGGTTTCCCGAATCCGTGGTCGACCGGCCCGCAGGGCAATCCATCTGGGAGCCCCTTGCCGGGGAATTCATCGCCCTTGCCGCCGGGGGCAAATCCACGCTGTTTTTCACCAACAGCCGCAAACTGTGTGAGAAAATCACCTTTCTGATGAACCGGGAGTCTGACACGCCCCTGGCCTTTGCCCATCACGGGTCACTCGCCCGGGAGATCCGGCAGGCCGTGGAACACAAGCTGAAGCGGGGAGACCTCCGGGCCCTGGTGGCCACCAGTTCGCTGGAAATGGGCATCGACATCGGGGATCTGGACCGGGTTGTGCTGGTTCAGTCGCCCCAGTCCGTGGCCCAGGCGGTTCAACGCATCGGACGGGCCGGGCACAGGGTGGGCGGGACAAGCCGGGGGATTTTGTTTCCGACCCATTCCCAGGATCTGATCGAGGCGGCGGTGCTGAGTGAGGCCGTCATCCGCGGCGATATCGAGGAAATCAAACCGGTGGAGGCGCCGCTGGATGTGCTGGCCCAGATCATCGTGTCCATGACCGGCACCGAAACCTGGGACATCGACGCCTTGTACGCCCACCTGAGATGCAGTGAACCCTACCGCCGTCTGTCCCGCAGCCGGTTCGACGGGGTTTTGACCATGCTCGCCGGTCGTTACGAGGAGACCGGGATCAGGGATCTGAAACCCCGGGTGGCGGTGGATGCGGCGCTGAACACGGTCAGGGCCCGGCGCGGGGCGCTTTGGGTGCTGTATCTGTCCGGAGGCACCATTCCCGACCGGGGGTATTACCAGATCCGCCGCCTTGAATCGGGGCAGCGCATCGGCGAGTTGGATGAAGAGTTCGTGTGGGAGGCCAGACCCGGTCAGTCCTTCACCCTGGGCACCCAAAACTGGACCATCGAGAAAATCACCCACAACGATGTGCTGGTGGTTCCGGCCAAAAAGGGCGCCGTGGCCCCGCCGTTCTGGCTGGCCGAAGAGCAGAACAGGAACGCTCATTTTTCAAGAAGGATCGGCGCCTTTCTCCAGAGGGCCGACGCCCGGCTCGATGATCCAAAATTCCGCCTGGAACTGATGGAACGCCATCAGCTCGAACCCTCCGCCGCCGAGGTGTTGCTGGACTATCTGAAACGTCAGAAGGAGGCCACGGGATGCAGCCTTCCCCACCTGGAGCATGTGGTGGTCGAGACGGTCAAGGGCCCGCCGGGCCGGACTGCGGGGGAGCAGATCATTCTGCACACGTTCTGGGGCGGGCAGGTAAACCGGCCCTATGCCCTGGCCCTGAAAGCGGCCTTTGAGGAAACCTGGGGCACCTCACCGGAACTGTTCGTGGCAAACGATTCCATCACGCTGATTCTGCCGACCCCCATGGCTCCGGGCGATGTGACGGATCTGGTCACCCGGTCCTCCGTGGACCGGCTGATCCGGGGCGAACTGGAACGGTCCGGACTGTTCGGCGCACGGTTCAGGGAAAGCGCCGGCCGGGCCCTTTTGTTGTCCAAACCGTCCATGAACGAGCGTATGCCCCTGTGGGTCAGTCGTCTGAGGTCCCAGCAGCTCTTGGACAGCGTTCTTTCCTTTGCTGATTTTCCCATTATCCTCGAGACCTGGCGCACCTGTCTGAACGAGGCCTTCGATCTCCCGGCCCTGTATCGGGTGTTGGAGGCCATGGACCAGGGAACCCTCACCCGGACCCTGGTCCGGACCTCCCACCCCAGCCCCATGGCGATGAGCACGGTCTTTCGCCAGATCAACCTCTATATGTACATGTCGGACACGCCCCGGTCCGGCAAACGCTCCGCCGTCAGGGACGATCTCCTTCGCGACGTGATGATGTCCGATTCCCTGAGGCCCCGGATCCCCCGGCACCTGTCCGAGGCGTTCGTGGAAACACGCGGACGTCTGGCCCGGGGCTATGCGCCGGATTCGCCGGACGAGCTTCTGGAATGGCTCAAGGAACGTCTGGTCATGACGGCCGGGGAATGGGAGGCCCTTCTTGCCGCCGTGACGCGTGATCACGGGCTGACATCCGCTCAGGCTCTGCTGGGCATCGAAGAGAAACTGACCCTTGTTCCGGTGGCGGACGGCGCCCCGCTGATAACGGCCTCCGATCGGTCGGATTATGTGAGGTCGCGCCTTTTGGACGGTCTTCCCGAGTCCCTGGCCGACCTGCTTAAATCCTGGCTCAGCTACCAGGGACCGGTTTCCGTCGAAACGGTCAGCCGAACCTTTGGCGTGCCGTTTCAAACGGCCCGGGCGGCCATGGACCTTCTGGCCGATGACGGGTCTCTGATTGCCGGGGCTCTGGTTGAAAAAGACGAGGGCACCGTCTATTGCGATCAGCGCAACATGGAGATCCTGCTGCGCTGGTTCCGGCGGGCCATGATCCCCGATAAGGATCCCCGGCCCCTGGCGCTGCTTCCCGTGTTTATCGCCCGGCACCAGGGTCTTCTCGATCCCGTTTCAGGGCGTGACGACGCCTGGCATCCCCTGGATACCCTGTCCTGCTGCCCGATTCAGGCCGAGCTCTGGGAAAGCGAGGTGTTTCCGGCCAGGATCGCCTGCTATGAACGGTCGCGGCTCGATCGGCTGATGCAGGACGGGGACATGCACTGGGTGGGCCTTCCGGATCGCAGGCTGATGTTTGTGGACAGCGGGGATCCGGACCTTGCCGGCCTTGAACGGGGCGTCGGCCGGGAGGACATCGCCGGGCTGTTCCGCGATCCCATCGGCCGGTATGATTTTTCGGCCCTTCAAAACGCCTCGGGACGGTCCGTGGCCGACTGCGTCGACCTTTTGTGGGACGCCGTGTGGAAGGGACTGATCAGTAACGACACCTTTGCTGCGGTGAGAAAAGGAATCGACAGTAAGTTCAAGGCCCCGGAGGTGTCGGTCGATGCCGGACGACCTTCGGGGCGTCGCCGCATGCCAGGCGGCCGGAGCGGGTTTTCCCGGTGGAAAGGTGCGCTGCCTTCGGCCGGCAACTGGTTTTTGCTTCCCTTTGGAGACGAGCAGAATGAGGACGCGGCGGATCGTGAAGAACGGCGAAAGGAAAGGGTCCGGACTGTGCTGGACCGATACGGCATTCTGTTCCGTGAACTTCTGGCCCGTGAGCTCCCGGCCTTCCGCTGGAGCGAACTGTTCCGAACCCTTCGCCTGATGGAACTGTCCGGTGAAATCTTAACCGGCCAATTTTTCACGGACATTCCCGGCCCGCAGTTCATGGCTCCGTCGGCCTTCCGGATGCTGAACCAGCCCGTGCCCGACGATCGCGTCTGGTGGATCAACGCCGCCGATCCGGCCTCGCTCTGCGGCATCGACCTCAAGCCCTTGAAAAGGACCCTTCCCGCGAGACGGCCCACGACCCATCTGGTGTATCGCGGCTCCCGCCTTCTCATGGTTTCGGAGAAACACGGCAGGGCATTGACCGTCACCATCGATCCCGATGATTCGGACCTTTACCGATGCCTGGTTCTGTTCGACCATCTCCTGACCCGCGACGTCCGGCCCCTCAAACAAATCACCGTTGAAACCGTCAACGGGTCATCCGCCGTGGCCGGCCCCTATCTCGATCGGTTCAAAACCCGGTTCCACACCGTCTCCGACCCCAAAACGGTCACGTTGTACAAAAAGCTGTGACCCCATTTTCATTCCAATCGCATGAATGATCTAAAAAACACATGGGCCTCTCCTGCCTGACGGATTCATGCCGTTCACGTTTACGGTCACGAGCACGCGCACGTTTACGATGGAGGTCGAACAGGTCTCGGCTTACCGTGCACGTGCTCGTGCACGTGAACATGCACGTGAACGAATGCGACATGCAGTTGCCTTGGTCCCAATACCCCGGTAGCTTGGCAACAAAGCGATTTAACACTCTTCCTTCCGAATATGTGGCCGTTCGAGGCCTGCGAAGCTTTTTACGAAGCCGTCATTTTTTGTTGTCCGGCGGAAACTGTGCAAGGTTTTTTTCGACCATTTTTTGGAACAGAGCCGTGGTTTTTTCAGGAGAAGCCTGGGTGTCCACCGTCGCTGTGCTTGTGCCCCGCCAGAGGAGTTCTTCCGTGGTTCCGTCGGCAATGTCGATAACAAGAATACCCTGATCGGACTGGGTTGCTTCGCTGCCCACGCCGGTGGCAACGCCTATGGCGCTTCTTCGGCCGCCCATGCCGAAGCCGAAGCCGATCACGGGGCCGCCGGATGAGCCCGTGGTTTTCACCTGGATACTGTAATTGTAGGAGACGAAGATATCCGGTGAACCGGATGCGCGTCTGTACCCTTTGGCAGCCAAGGCGTTGTCCACGGCGGACCGGATACGCTGGTCATTGAAAGGGTTGTCGATTCGAATGTCGCCGGTCTGTTGTTGCGTTGCATTTTTCCACGCGTAGGTGTTGATGCCGGTCAAGGTGAGGTTTTTTTTGTAATCCTGGCTGACTCGGACCGTTGTACAGCCCGATAATGCAATGAATAAGAGTGTGACACCCGTGATTATGGTAAGCGCTCGTTTCATGACGGCTCCTTTTGGCGGCCGGTTTGAACGTGATCGGCCAATCGGCCCAACGGCATGTCCGTTTCATCGCAGGAGGCCTTGTTGGCCGGATCGTTGTATGGAGAATCGGTCTGTTGCACTTGTTTCACAACATAAGATCGGGCGTCCGGTCTGACAAGCCCATTTATTTCATTGTTTCGGGAGCCCGCGACGCTTCTGCTTTTATTGAGCGGTATGGGGCTTTCAAGGCTTTCGATGAGGAGAAAACGTTTGGCCTGAGCATCGGACCGTGATCGTTGACGACCGTCAAAATGTTCTTAAGAACCCCCCTTGAAAACCATTTTTCAAGAGGGGTTTCAGTCTGAACAGCTCCGGATTCCGGACGTGGTCAGCCGATATGGGGCATCAGCGTCCATCGGATGACCCAGGCGCCGGTGTCCGGGGCTTTGTCCAGGCAGACGATGCCGCTGTTCTGGAAGGCGAAAACCGGAGGGGCCTCCCGGCCTGCGACCAGATAGGACACAAGGCGTTCCATAAACGGCAGATGGCCCACGTACATCACGTTTTGCGTGGGATCGATGGTTTTCGCGAAGCCGGTAACGTCATCCATGGGATTGAGGCCCGCCTGGCTGCTGATTCCATCGGGCGGGGTGAGGATGTCGTTGAATATGACGGCGGTTTCACGTGCCCGTTTTTTTCCGCTGTGGCGAATTGCCGACACCGTGATTTGGTAATGCTTCGCCACATCGCCGATGCGTTTCGTTTCGGTCTTTCCGGTGTCGGAAAGCCCCCGTTCGGGGTCCTGCTCTTCGCTCAGGCTGAGGCCGTGCTGAACAAGATAGACAGCCATGGTTCTCCTTTGGGTGAATGGGGAGCGGGGGCGGCCCCGCCGTGACCCGTTTCCTCACGATTCGGCAATGGGCCGGCCCGTGGTGCCGTCGAGGATGATCGCTCGGGTCTTCCCTGTTTTCTTGTCCGCGATGGTGCATGCCCAGGTGGGGTAGAGCAGAAGATCAACGTCCCGGACCTCCACCCGGTATTTCCGTTCCATCAGATGCCTGATTTCCGTTGGGTCCAGTTTTTTTCCGATTTTTCTGAAGTCGAAATCGATCTCGGACTTTTTGATGATGTCGATGGCGCAGTGGTCGTCGAGGTCCGGGATTTCATGGGGATCGGCGTCCACCACCGGGCTGAACCGGGACTGTTTGCCGTCGACATGGAAGATGGTATGGGTCTTGTAATCCAGGTAGAGATTTTCGGGGATTTCGGAGGTCGTTTTCCGGAACAACCCTTTTTCCTTGAAAAACAAAAGATTCACCCGGATCAGGGGGCGGTACTGGAAGGTGTATCCCTCAAGCTTTTCTGATTTGAACAGGGCGCCGGAAAGGAGGGGCTTGACCAGCTTTTCAAGATCCGATTCGAACACCTGATTCTTAACGTAATACACCTCGTCGGCGCCGGGCTGGTCCGCGGGTGGGGTAAGGCTGCCTTCCGGTTGGTCCGATCCGGTGGCGGGAAACGTGTCAAGGGATTCGGCTTCGGCGGCCGGAGGTTTCCTGGCGTATGTTTCCCTGAGGTCGTCGGGCACCAGATCGGCCAGCTGATCCTCGCCCAGCACCGTGTGCCGGGTCACGAGCCAGCGGACCATGAGATTGCGCGCCGTATCGAATTCGTCGGGCGACAGGATCAGGAAGTGTCCTTTTTTCAGTGAGGGCAGGGTGGTGACGATGTCATCGGACTGGGCCGGGGCGATGGAATCGAGCCGGGTTTTGACCTTCTTGATGTCCTGCTTGGTGCTCAGGCAACCTAGGTTGTAGGTTGAAAACTGGGCGATGGCCTTGTAGTCGATGTCGCCGGGATTCTGGGTGGCGATGACGCAGGCCACCCCGTATTTCCGGGCCTGTTTGAACAGAAGGCTCAGGCTGTCCTTGCACGACGGTTTGCGGACCGGTGGGATGTACGGTGCGATTTCGTCGATGTAAAGGGCGCACTGAACGCCGTCCTGGCCGCCTGAAAGCGGATGTTTGAGCATCCACCTGTAAAGCATCTGGGTGATGCCGGCCACGAAGAACTCTTTTTCCTCCTGGGTGTGCAGGGTGTTCAGGTAGATGACGGAAATGCGGGTTTTTCCCGTGGGCCGGTCAAGGCCCAGAAGGGTGTCGATGTTTGCGGGCGTCCCCGTTTCGAAGATCAGCTTCCGGGAGCCCATGGTCAGGATGCTGAGTTTTTTTGAGATGTCCTTCATCAGCTTGTCCGAGCTGACCGCTGCAATCTGCTGGGACACCGATTCAGGAAGGTCGGCCAAGAGGGCGATGAGGCTGTTGAAATCCCGAAGGCCGATGTTGGTTCGGATGCAGTACTCGAATACCACCGAAAGGACCGATTCAGCCGCCTTGCCGTCGTCGCTGTCAAGGTCGAAGCCGATGAGCCCCGTCAGGTTTTTCGCCGTGGCGGAGAGAAAGCGGACCTGATCTTCGGCATCAAGCTCGTCCATGCCGTCGAACTGAAGCGGGTTGATGCAAAGGGGCAGGCCTTTGGAACTCCCGGGTGTCCAGATCACCACCTCGGTGTTTTGGGCGTAGCTGTCCCTGATTTCCGGAGGAACCTGGTGCCTTGCCGGCTCCTCCGGATCCTCGAGCTCAACGAGACTGGCGATATCCCCCTGGGGGTCGAAGGCAATGACGGGAACGCCGCCCCGGGCCAGCTCTTCGATAAGAACCTTGCAGGCCACGGTTTTTCCGCTTCCGGACGATCCAAAACAGGCGAAATGCCTTTGCAGTGTGTTCAAAGACAGACAGATGTCCTTTTCCCCGTCTTTTCCGAGAAACAGCTTTTTCATGTCGAATGTCCTCACAGTGTGTGAAATCAGCGATGCGCCCCAGGGCATGGAATAGTTCCGTCAATACTAAAGACGCTTGCCGGGTCTGTCAATATGCAACCGTCACGGTTTCGGAGAAATCGCATGCCTATCCCGAACGACCCGTGGGGCATGTCCTGTGGGGAACGGTTCCTGAAACGTCACCCACGGGAATGTGCCGGGGATCTTTTCTGCCATGACCCGGGGCGGCATCGGGTCATCCAGGGTGCCACAGGGCCGGCCCGCCCTGGCTTCAGCCGGATTGAACAGTCCGGAGGCCCCGCCGGAACCTGCCGGCCCGGGCCCCCGGTGTCATTCCGGTCATCGGTTTTTGTATATGGTTTTGATCTTGACCGCGATGTCCTTCCAGCGCTCCTTTTCAACACGGCCGGCGCTTTTCTGCCGGCGGTCGGCCAGATAGTCCAGTTCACGTTTCATTTTCCGGTAATTCTCCAGCCTCGAAAGGGGCAGTTCGCCCCGCTCCACCGCCTCGAGAACCCGGCAGCCGGGCTCATGAGTATGGCTGCAATCGGCAAAGCGGCAACCCATTCCTAACTTTTCGATGTCGGGGAACGCCGAATCCACCCCCGTCTCATCGTCCCAGAAGGCGATTTCCCGGATGCCGGGATTGTCGATCACCATGCCGCCCTGGGGCAGGACGAAAAGGTCCCGGGATGTGGTGGTGTGCTTGCCCTTGCCGAGAGATTCACTGACGGCCCCGGCCCGTTGAACGGTTTTTCCGAAAAGCCGGTTGATCAGCGTGGATTTCCCCGCACCGGATGATCCGATAAGGGTCGTGGTCAGGCCCTGGGACAGGTATGGCGCAAGAGCGGCCAGGCCGCTTTCGTCCTCAGCCGACATCAGGTGGACAGGAACGCCGAAGGCAATGGTTTCCACCTCAAAGGCACAGGACGCCGGGTGCGGATGAAGGTCCGCCTTGGTCAGGATGATCACCGGATTGAGCCCGCCGTTGTAGACCAGCGTCAGATACCGTTCGATGCGGCGCAGGTTGAAGTCCCGGTCAAGGCCGCAAACGATAAAGACCGTATCGAGGTTCGCCGCAAGGATCTGCTGCTTCTGCGGATGGCTGTCCTGTCTGCCCCGGGTGCCGGAGGCGCCCCGGGACAGGACGTTTTTTCGCACAAGGACCGTTGATATCAGGGAATCTTTCATGAGTACCCAGTCGCCGGTCACCGGATACAGGCCCGCCGGATCATGAAGGAGCTTTCCGGCCGCCGTGGCCAGGCATTCGGTTTTACCGTCGCTTGTGCGGAAGTGATTTTTGTGGACTCCGATCACCCGGGCCGGGATCAGGTTCTCCCCGGCAAACCGTTTGATCTGTGTTTCGAAATGGTCGTTCCATCCCATGGATGAAAGAAGGCTTAGGCGGTCGTTAGTGTGTTCGGATTGTTTTGTATTCATGGTGTGAGTCCTGCTTGTCGTGACTTTAAATATCCCCGGATTCAAGGCGCAAAAATCTGACGCGGAAGTCAGCCTCCCGCCGGGGTGTTTATTCCACAGGTGAATTGGGGTAAGGCGCCGACAGAAGAAGGCTGGTATCGGAAAGACATGCAATCGAAATTTCGGCCGGGGAAACCCGCCTGATATTCGATCTGTCTTCAACGTACAGGGTACCGGAACAGCGGCCCGTCGATTACCTGCCTGCGGCGCGCATCACACGCTCCATGGATGTCATCAACATAAAAACTCATTCCCATTTGTCTTGAAAAATTAAGTGAAACTATACGCCAACGGGCGCGTCCGTCAAGAAAAAACTCAGGTCGCGGAGATGAAAAAAAGGACCCGGTCGCCGGGAAGCCATCGGCACGGAAATCCGTGCCGATGGATGGAGACGTGTGGTGATCCTGCCACAGGGCGGTATCAGTTGAGGCTGATGGGGGCGGTCACCGTGATCTGGACGGGTTCGGCCAGGGCATTGTCGTACCAGTTTTCCGAGGTGATTTTCACGTAGTAAGCATCGCTCACCGCAGGAATCTGCGGACACCAGCGGATGCTGTCGGTGGGAAGATCGGGAACCTTTTCGGCCACGGTTTCTCCCGCGCTGTTGAGAAGTTCGATCTTTTCAATGGTTTCGTCATCGGTGATGTCGATGGTGAAGGTGACGGTTTCGGCGGCGGTTTCCACGCGGGAGCCCATCCAGGCGTCATCCAGTTTGAAGACCACCTTGATGGTGGGGTCGTCGGTGGAGTAGATCCGACGGTCTTTCATGGCGGCCAGCAGTGCGGCCCGGCTGAGTTCTGGGGCGATGATGACGGTCCGGTGGCTGTTGGTGGACAGGCTGTGATTGTCCTGGTTGTTGGTGGGGGCCACATGCCATCCGGCGGAAAGGGCTGTGGTGAAATAGTTCAGGTATTCGCCGTCGGCGTTTCCGGTGTCTTTGTTGCCGGTTTCCATGGCGAAAAAGTTGTCTGCCACATGGGGTTTGAACGCGAAATTCCGGAACACCAGAAGCTCACGACCCGGGTGGTTGAAATGGGCCAGGCCGTTTTTCCGGTCGAGCCAGTTGTAGAAGATATCGAGGGAGGGGCTCAGGATCGCATTGGTGAAGGAGGAGGTGTTGTACACGTTGATGTGGCCGGCCAGGGGATGGCTCCATTCAAATCCCCGCATGGCCACGAAACGGCCTTTCTCGTTGAAGGCGTCGGCTTGTCTGCCGGTTTCGCGCCATTCGGACAGAAGGATCTGCTCGGCGTGGTCGGTGATGGCGTAGAAATCATACCCGGCCTCGTCACGGGCCCAGGCAAAGGCCTCGGCAGGTGTGCCCTGCCCGTCGGACACGGCGGTGTGGCTGTGAAGGTTTCCGAAATACATGTTCATGCCGCTGTTTTCGTCATCCGAATGAAATCCGGAGTAAATCGGGCCGGTGAGGGCCAGGAGTCGGCCGTAGAGAATCATGGTGAACGGATTGTCGAGTTCGGGTCTGCCGTAAAGCACCACGCGGTAGTAATCCAGATCACCGGGTTTGTCCGTGAAGGTGACGGCCGGGGCGTCGCCGGTCGTGATCCAGGCCTTGAAAAGGGTGCCGTTTTTCACGGCCGCGAGAACACGGATATCCCACAGGCGGGCATCGACATTCAGCCGTTTGAGGGATCCGTTCAGCCAGAAGGCGCCGGTCATCAGGTCGTTGAGCCCCTGGTCGTCCAGTTCCCAGGTCCGGCCGGTGTCACCGTCGATGGCCTGTTCGATGACGTCAATCCGGAATGTCGTGTTCTGGAAGCCTCCGGTGATGTTGTCGCCGGTGAGGGTTTCATAAACGCCGTCGTTGTCACGGTCGGCGGTGAAGGTCACCCGGGGGCCGTCGGGTGCGTAGGACAGGGTGGTACGTCCCGCCTTGATTCCTTCAAGGATGGCCTGGGCGCTCCGGTCCTTGGCATAGACCCAGGTGGTGGGGTTGCCCAGGCCGAACAGGCCGGACTGGATGCCTTTCAGTTCATGGGTATCGCTGCCGCCCACGCAGGACAGCTTCCGGCCGCTCATCAGAACATGGTCCCAGACCGTATTCACCGCAAGGCCGTTCATGTTCGGAATCCGGTACATGGAATTCCAGACCTCCATGGCATCGACGGACTCATCCACCGGATATTCCCAGGGGCAGCACAGGTAGGCCGTGGGGTGGTTGATGGAAAAAAGGGCACCAGCATTGTGGGCGGCGCTGACGGCGGCCGCCGCGTTTTCGTCGATGTTGGCATTCCACAGCGGGGTATAGTCAAAGGGGGCTGCGGCCCAGACATTGGCGTGGCCTTTGCCCGTGGTCCATTCGACGCCGTAAAGGAGGGTCATGGTTTCTGACCGGTAGTCGGGGTCCGCCCAGTGGGTGGGGACGCCATTCATGTTGCCGTCATGGTCGGTCAGGGCGAAAAAGTCAAATCCAAGCGATTCCGCCATGGAAACCACATCGGCCACCGGGCTGTCGCCGTCGCTGTGCAGGGAATGGGCGTGAAGATCGCCTTTGTACCAGTGTCCGTCCGATGCCAGTGCCGTCTTGCCTCCACCGCAGCAAAGCAGCACCCCGAGGGCCATTGCGCCCAGTTTTTTCCCGTGTCTGAGTTTCATTCCGTGTCTCCTTTGTTTTTGAAATAAGTCTCCGTTTCGAGTGTCCGTCACATGAAAGCGACCAAACGTTAAAAAAAAGTTGAACACATATAAAACAGGTTTTTTAGAAACGGATGAGGATTGTGTTAAGAGTCAAAAAAGTGGGAGTCAGAAACAGAGAATCAGATTGACGGTTTCTCTGAACGGTAATTTAACCGTTTGATTATCCTTTCCTAACATCCCATTCGATAAGATCCCTCTGTCTTCATAAAAATAATTGACCGACACATTCGGTGTCTTGTTGCACCATTTCAAAATGGTTAAGCATGATGCATGGAGTGTGAAGGGTTTAACGGGGGGGGTATCATGAGGTTAAAACGCCGACTTTTTGCGGTGGTGGCCATATTGGCATTGGAGGCGGGTTTGGCCGGACTCGCTTTCGCAGTCATCGATCCGGTCCTGTCAACGAACACCATCGAGGCGGCCATCCATGTTTCGATGGCTCCCTATGAGTGGAATTATTCCGAACCGGTTGATCGTCATCCCATTCCGATTCCTGAGCCCGCCACCATGGTTCTTCTGGATAGCGGATGCCTTTTCTTCGCGGGGTTCATGAAATGGTCCAAGAAAAAAACCGTGTGAATTATCCTGCCGTGGTCCATCGACCGGATTGAAACCCTTCGGACAACCTGAAACGTTTCATGTCGTGGTGCATGCTCAGCCATATGCCGAAGGGCAGTAGCCATTCGTTGACGACCAGAAGGGCGTTGACCACGTGGATGAGTACCGGTTCTCTGAACGTGTAAAACAGAGAGGCCACCAGAAACAGGAGTCCGTTTGAGCCAAGTACCAGTGCATAACTGAAAAACGCGGTGGCCGCAAGTCCATGGGGACCGCGTCCGGAACGGATGCCGGAAAGGATGTGGTGGGTAAGCAGCATGGTGACCACCACCAGATTGACCGTGATGAAGGTGTCCGGATAGATCCGGATGGTGCCGGG
Source organism: Desulfatiferula olefinivorans (assembly GCF_054657895.1). Lineage (NCBI taxonomy): Bacteria > Pseudomonadati > Thermodesulfobacteriota > Desulfobacteria > Desulfobacterales > Desulfobacteraceae > Desulfatiferula > Desulfatiferula olefinivorans. Next base: position 18,758 of record NZ_BAAHXV010000027.1, read on the forward strand.
CACCGTCGCCTCGATGCCGAACAGGGAAAGAAGGGTCTTGATCATCGCGTAATTGACAGACACATAGGCTTTGTTCAGCCAGAGCCACAGGAAAAAGGGCGGCAGCGAAAAGATCAGAAGGCGGGCGATCAATCTTAAAGCGCCGTCTCTTTCGGCCTGCCGGTCGAGACGGCCGAGCCAGAAAAGGCAAAGCCCGAAGGAGAGGGCGATCATCAGAACCTGTCCCAGAAACAGGTGGAGCGTGTCGAACCAGGAGGGCGCGTATACCCCGGTGAGGAAAATGGCGGCGATTCTGAGGGCATTGACCAGGGCGATCACGGGGAACATGAACGCAGCGCCGGTGAGCTTCGACCGGATACTCGAAGGATAGGACACCAGAAAGGCCGCAACCAGAAGAAACAGGAAGACGGCCGAGCATTCGCCCACCACCTGGACACTGAACCCCTGCAAGGAAAGGATGGTGCCGCTGACCTTTGGATAAAACCCCAGGCCATGGAGCACCAGTGTCACAAGACGGGTGGTGGCGAGGTTGATGGGCTCGAACACAAACGCCAGCGGGTGCTCGAGCAGCAGAAAAAAAACCAGGCTGACCGTCAGGAACCGAAGGGCAAACACCACGGGTCGGCCCGCTTCACCTTCACCGCAACGGTCGGATGGGGTTTGATGCACGTTTCCAATCATCATACGTTGAGGTCCATGGGCATTCATTCCTTATATATAACCGGCGCGGAGGGTTGAAAAGGGGATCATATCGGAAAGCCGGTTACATTTTATGTCCTGCCATTGTTCGGGGATTATGTTCAAACGGTTAAAAGCAGGTTAGATGATTGTCCGGCGCTTTTTTACGCCGCTCTGTACCGCTCGATCCCAGGGTTGAACGTGATCGATTATGTTACCACAAAGCCTCCAAAGACTCTCTACCCGGTGGATGGACTTCCTGCCGGGACGGGATTCCTACCCGATTGATTACACGACCCCATCTTATCACCGATACCTGGTTAGCGCTCCGGCGGATTGTTGACGGGTCCGGAACAGGTCATTCCCGAGAAGAATTGCAATCCTTAAAGTACAATGACCCCCTCCCATGACCTTGTCTCCGACCGAAAAGGGCAAGGAGTAGGAACAGGAGAAGAAGGCCGAGGGGACCAGCGGCGGGGACCGACTCAGGGGGTTCCGGCGGATCGGGTTCCTCGTAGCCGGGCGTCGAAAAGGACCAGGGTGTGGTCACGGTCTGGCTGACGCCGTCGTCCGTGATCACGTACCATTCGTACCGGGTGGCGTTTTCAAGGCCTGTCCAGAAGACGGTCGCGGTCTGGCCGGAGGCCACGTCGGGCACGGAGCCGATCAGCACGTCGCCGGATGCGGTGACGGCGTAAAAGGAGACGTTCATGCTGTCTCCGTCCGGGTCGGAGACGGTGACGGACAGGGCCGGAGAGAGATCCACATCGGTCTGGCCGTTGGGGATGCCGGAATCTAAGGCCCCGGACGGCGCGTCGTTTTGACCGTCCCGGTATCGGGCACTGGCGTCGGCGGTCACCGGGGCGGATTCCAGATTTCCGAGATTGTCGGTGGCAGCGGAATGGAACTCATAGTATCCGTAACCCTCGGGAAAGGCGAACGGCAGGGATCCGGCTGTGACCTGCCCGTCGGATGTCCAGTCGGTCCAGGTCACCTGATCGGGTGAATAACGGTGGTAGACCGTGACCGAACCCACCGTGCCGTCCGCATCCGACGCCGATACGAAAAGCGTGACGGACGTGGTGTTTTGATACGGCGTGACCGCTTCAACCCTCGATGAGGGCGGATAGCCGGTGATCCCTTTGGATGATGCCGTGGCCGCCTGGCCGCATCGGAAGCGGCGCTGGCTGAACCGATAGGTGTTGACGCCGGAAAGCTCGAGGATATCGCCCACACTGCCGGGAAGGGGCAGGGTATAGTAGCCGCCGGGTTGATAGACGGTGATTTGCGTGCCGTCCGAATCTCTTACCGTGTTTGTTCCTGTTTTCTCGGCATAGAAAACCACGTGGTGGTTTTCGTTCCGGTCATTCCAGAAGCTGCTGATGGACGGGTGATAGACGGGTCGTGAAAGGCTTTCATCGTGGCCGAGAATGGTGAACTCAGTATCCGGCCCCTTAATCCCGTCCTGGTCGACAAACTGGGGATTTCCTCCGTAAAAACCGCCTTCGCCCCAGACTTCGATGATGTCACCGGGTTTCAGATAGCCGTCCTTGAATCCCAGGGGACTTCGATAGAGCATGGTTTCCGAGAACTGATGGTCGGCATGGATGGATCCGTCCGAGCGGACAAGGGTGCTGAGGCCGTATCCGTTGCGCCGGGCCAGGGTCTCATCGGTGGCGGACAAAAGTCTTATGAACGCGGCCTCGTAGTAAGGCTCATTTTCCGTATCCGCCATCATGGTGACCACGGCCCGGAATCCGCCGGCCAGTTCGGTGTCAAGGATGTAGCGGGGGCCGGGCACGGTCATGGGGGATGCCTCTGTGAATTGTGCCGTGTATTCGACCAGGGCGTTTCGGATCGAGACATTCAGAGCGTCGGGTGTGGTATCCGACCAGGTCCCGTGCGCGTACATGTACTCACTGATCACCACGCTGTAGGTGCCTGTGGGGCTGATGTCTGAGCCCTGGTAAGTAATCCGGGAGATGATGCCGTCGTCGGCGGTGACCTGCCAGTCCCGGGACAGGCTGGTGCCGCAGGAATCGTTTTCGATGAACGTGAGAATTTGCTGGCCGGTCATGTCGATCCGCACCATGGCATCTTCTTCCCAGGGATAGGTTTCGTAGATCTGGATGAAGGTGACGGGCCCTTTGGGAACATCCCGGCGGATGCCTCCGCCGGATTGAAGCGCCAGGGCGCAGGGTGATCCGAGCTGTTCCGCTTTCCACACCATAGCATCGCACACCCAGGCTCCGGCTGTGTTGTCGCCGTTCCAGGGGAATTCGCTCAGGGTCCACCATTTGTCCTTGTCCATGGTCAGGTCCGTGGCGGAATAACCGACGATATCGAACAGGCCGTAGCCGTCGGGATGGGTCGTTTCGTACTCGGTGACCCGCTGTTGAACCAGTACCTCCATGTCCGGGTCGGGTGTGATGTCTTCACAACGGATCACATGTTTTCGGGCTTCGAGGTATTTGCCCGTCCCGCTCAGCCGGACCTCGCCGATGTACTGCATGTAGGACGCCGCTTCGGCGATCAGGGTTTTTCCGTTCAGCTGGGCGGGCTGCCACACGGTTTCGGTCCAGGTGTGCCAGTGGCCGGCCACCACCAGTTCCGGGGGCGTCACGTCTCCGGTATCCCGGATCAGGGCGTCATCCCCGGTGCAGACCCTTGTGTGGCCCATGTGGGACAGAAGGATCACGATATCGCAACCCTGGTTGGTGCGAAGGTCGTCTACCTTGTCTTTGAGATCGATGGTTGAGGCATCGGCGTCCGACCAGACGCAGGGTACGATTTCGAAATCATCTTCCATACCCTCTCCCAGATAGGAGGATTCGTCGTTGGTATACCCCAGAATGCCGATGGTTTTACCTTCGATGGTCACCACGACCGAGGGGGAAAAATAGGGAAGCCCCGTGGTTTTGTCGATGATGTTCACCGAAATGCAGGGGAATAAGGTGTTGTTTTTCATGGTGTTGAGCATCACGGGAGACCGGACATCGTGATTGCCCACCACCACGGCGTCGATTCCCCGGCCGCCCAGGGCTTTGAGCTTGCTGTCCATCAGGTTGTAGGCATCGACGATGCCGCCATTGCCCCTCAGGTCGCCCAGGGGGTTGCCTTCCGAAATGTCTCCGGCATCAAGAATCAGGGAGGACGGGTATTGCGCCTTCAGTTCCATCATCCGGGCGCACAGATAGGCTGCGCCGCCCACGGACTCGAATATCTTGCGGTCATCTTTGGCCGGAATGTCCAGGGCATGGGGCGTCAGCCGTGAGTGGACGTCGTTGATATGGAACACCGTAAAGGCATCCGTTTCGGGCCAGGTGCCGGAATATTCGACCCGGAGCACCGGAGCGTATTCGCCGCCGCTGTACTCTTTGGTGTCGAAGGCAAAGGTGGCGTAGGGGTCCTGATTTTCGACGGACGGTTTGACCACGAAGGAGGCATCCCCGTCTCCGGGGAGTTCCGCAGAGACGAAGGACGTGACATCCCAGTCATACCAGGTGTAGCGTTTTCCGGCCTCGAGGACGGTGCTGTCGAGTGCCCCGCCGAAGGTCGGCTGAGTGTTCCAGGTCAGGGTGGTTTCGTCCCAATGGTCATCGGTGACGGGGTGGACGTCCGCCACAAGGGATTCGGTCGCATCCGCGCTGAAACAGTAGAGCCGGAGGGTCGCATTGACCACGGTCGCACCCGGGGGGACCTGGCCGGTCAGGTCGAAACGGAGCCAGGAACGTTCGTTCCGGTATCCCCCGGTTGCGCTGTTGACGTACATGGAGGTCCGGGTCCCGTAATTGGTGGTCGGGTAGCCTTCAACGGCCTGGGTGTCATGGGTTGGACGAATGTCCACATTGCCCGCCTGGGCCGTGGCGGCCCCAAGACCGATCAAAAGGACGAGGGCGAAGCGGATTCGCCGGAATGTCAGCAGGTTCATTCTGGTCTCCTTCATGGGCCGGATCGATCAGGACCGGACGCGTGTTTTCATTCGACGGACACCGGCAAGACCGGCGAGGCCTGAGCCGAAAAGAATAAGGGTTGCCGGAACGGGGACCTCGCTGCCTTCGATCAGAATGTTGTCCACGAAGATGTTTTCAGATGCGGCGTTGGTGTCCACACTCACGATGAGGGAAAGGGTTTCGGGAGACAGAAAGGTGCAGGCGGAACTGGATGCCATGGCGGCATTGAGGTAGTCATCCAGATCAAAGGACGCCCGCTTCCAGTTGGCGGTGCCGTCATCGGCCGAGGCCGACGATTCGAGGTCCATGTCGTTCAGGCTGAGCAGGGTCACCTGGCTGTTGCCGTCGCTGAGGCCGATGGAAAACATGTCGCCGGTTTCGTAGCCCGTGTTGGTGATCCAGTAGTCCAGAGACAGGGTCACCCCGGAATAGGCGCTGACGTTCACGGCATCGAACACCAGATCCAGACGGCCGTCTCCGTCGCTGAATTCAAAATTGTGCTCACTTCCCGCCGAAACCGGGCTGCCGGCGGCGGAAACATTGGGCGCGTTGCTGCCTGTGAAGGCGTTGACACCCACAAAGTCGGACGTGTCATTTGTCGGGGTGACGGGTCCGGTGGTCTCGCCCCGGGTGTCGAACCAGTAGGTGGTGAAACCCAGGCCCGTGGCCCCGGTCGTCATGGCGCTTGATCCGGCATGGGTCAGCTGGCTGCCTGATGAAACGCTGTCCGTGGTGGTGTTGAACCCGGACGGCAGGCTGTTGAAATCCTGAAACGCGATGGTCGAGGCATGGGCGGCGGTCCCGCTGCATAATAAAAAGACAACCCCGGCAATCTTGAGCAAACCCTTGGCATACATAAATTTTCCTCCTGAACGGTGACATATGATTTTTGATGGGCGACCCATGGCTGCCGGCCCAAAAACAAAAAGCCCGGACCGCAGTCATGCTGCATTCCGGGCTTACCGATACCGTTTGACTCCGGTCGGTCAAGTACCCCAACTCCGCTTTTTTAGACCCCTTATCCCCCGATATCGTTAGCCCCTGATGTTGGAAGCGTTAAAAGACGGTTAGCCGGCCATCGGGCACTTCTAGCATAATTCTCATCGGAATCTAACAATAGGACGGTAGTTAGTTAAGCCTATGATTAATAAGGAGATCCCATGGAAAAGAGGGTGTTGTTTATATGCAGGCACAACAGCGGGCGAAGCCAGATGGCCGAAGCCATCCTGAACAGAGAAGGGATGGGCCGCTATGCAGCCGAGAGTGCGGGGCTCAGTCCCAGGAAGGTGGACCCGCAGGTGATCGCGGCCATGGCGGACATCGGCTATGATCTGTCGGGCTGCCGGTCCAAAGATGTGTTTACGTTTTACAAGGAGGGCCGTCTGTTTGATCTGGTTATCGCGGTCTGCGACCCGGAAACCGAACGCGGGTGCCCTGTTTTTCCCGGTATTGTTCAGCGCCTCCACTGGCCTTTCGATGACCCGGCGGAGGTTGAAGGGACCGATGAAGAAAAGCGAGATCAAATCCGTGGGATAAGGGACGCGATCCACGCGAAAATCATGGCGTTCATTGAACACGATGGACGTGTGTCATGACCGGAGCGACTGAAAAGAAACATCGCCGCGTTCCGTCTCCCGATGACGCCGTCATTACCGAGGAGGATCACAGCCGGTTTCTTGCCGTGGTGTCCGATGAGTTGACCGACGATCAGCGCAATCGGGCAGAAACCCCTGAGGCCACCTATCCGAACCAGCCTGTCGTCATGGCCCTCCACTGGCATCCGGAACATGTTGCCATGGAGCTGATCGAGTCCCGAATCCGGAATCTCTATCCGGCAATGCGTGAATCGTTGATTATCCCGACCCAGCACAATGTCATCGAACAGGTGGGGGAGTACGCCGGTGTGGAGGTGGACTGTTATTCGAAGGGCTTCAACCAGAAGGTCCAGATTCTCCTTCATTTCGAACGGAAGAATCTCGACCGGGCCGATGTCCTCAGGAGCATGCTGGCCCATACGTTCAAGTACCGGTCATCCCAGCTGTTCGATTTTATCCGTGCCGTGGTAAAGCCCGACGACGCCATCATCCAACGTGCCCTCAAAGTCACTCCGGTGGACAAAAAAGTCATCCAGTTCACACGGGTTCATGTGCAGAAAATTGATGACCTTCTGCGGATTCACGGCGACCGCATTCCTCCCGCGATGATCAAGAACAAGGTGATAGCTAATTATTTCGAAGCGTTGAAGCCTGTTTACGGAAGCCAATTGACCGACAACGCCCTGGCCTTTCTCAAAGCCGTGAAGGCCCAGGTGAAGGCGTCTTTCCCCTTGCATTATTTTTACAGAACCTCGGAGATCATCGAGGAAGCACGCCGCCTCAACGCAGGCATCGTGATCCCTCATCCCGAGCAGTTCTGGCCCATCCTCCTGGCCGACTACGATGTGGACGGCTATGAGGTGTGGAATCCGCAATCCAGCAGGTACACCGAATTCCTGATCTCCGTTCTCGACAAGAAAAACAGGCAGGCCGGTCCATCCAAACGCCGCCTTCTCGTTTTCATGGGGGACGACACGCACATGGGGGAAAAAATCAAGTCCCCGGCCATGCGTGACGCCGTCAAGGCCCAGCGGGAAATCGGGTACCAGCCGCCCTGGGATGATGATTCAATACGGAAACGTTTGATTGTCGCCGGTTTTTCAAGGGACCGGGTCATCGAGGAATACCGCAGCCGGCTCGCAGGCTGAACGCCACAAAAAAACAGAAAAAAGGGAGAACGGACATGGCAGGCAAGGACAACTTCGACCACGAATCCTATCAGGACACCGAAACGATCAAACAGTATTTTCTTTCCCTGGTGGAAGGCTTCGGCAAGGGGCACATCACCCTCAATACCAAGAACGATCAGATCGTGTTGCCCTTGTCCGATCTGATGAAATTCAAGGTCCGGGCCAAGAAAAACGATGAAAAAAGCAAAATCGAAATTTCCATTTCCTGGCGTGAATCGCGGACGAGTAAAAAAAGTGATCCCATCAGCATTGGATGACATGTATGCCGAACATCGAGTCCATTCTTGAGAATTTTCAGTTTCAGGTCGCGGAGATTGAAAGCCAGGTCAGACTGACCCTCAGCCTTTTGAAAACCGGTGATGTCAAACTCCTGGACAAGATCAACTCCAAGGATGATTACATCGACAACCTGAAAACCAACATTGAGAACCTTTGTTTTTCCTATATTAACCGGGTCCATGAAAAATCAGCCATCGATCGTGTCCGGGCCATCCACGGCATCTGTGTGAACCTGGAGAGGATCGGTGATTTCTGCGTCAATATCGCGCGGCAGACCAAATACCTCTCGCGATTCGAATTCATCGGCCGGTTCGATCATGATGTCATGTTCGATCTGATTATCAAAAGCCTGGGACTCGTGATCCCCTCGTTTCAAAGCCGGGATCTGGCCAAGGCTCTTGAGATCTGTCACAGTGAGCTTCATCTGGATACCATGTACAAATCCGGTTTCGACCGGCTCATGGACAGCATGCACCAGTACGACAGGGCCGTGATGATGACGTTTCTTGAAGAGATCGCATCGGATCTGAGGAGTTGTGACACCCCGGAAACCTTCTCCCTGTTCAAAAAGGATTTCGAGCGTGGCAACATGTATCAGGCCATGATTGACCGCGTCCTGGCCCGCGTGCACGGGGACCACTCCCTGGGGGATCATATCACGGCGATTTTCATTTTCCGTTATCTGGAACGCATCGGAGATTCCCTGCTCAATATCGGCGAAGCTCTGATTTTCTCTATCATCGGCGACAAAATCAAAATCAGGCAGTTCGAGGCCCTCGAAAAAACCCTGGGTGAATCCGGGTTTGAAGGAACCCTTCGGGATATCGATTTCAGGGCCATTCTGGGCTCCCGGTCCGGGTGCCAGATCGGAAGGGTCCAGGCGGACCAGGCCGCCTACAAGGCCCAGGGCATCTTCAAGACGGGCAGCCGGTCGAAGATCAGGAAGGAAAAGGAGAATATCGAAACCTGGTCCCGGCTTTATCCGGGGCTCACCCCGAAGGTGTATGGCTATTACGAACGCGATGGAAACGCGTCGATGCTCGTTGAATTTCTTTCCGGCCATTCCCTGGACGAGGTGGTTCTGGGCGGAGACCGGGAGCGGATCGGTCAGGCCGTATCCATATTGGGCCACATGCTCGGCCGCATCTGGCTGGAAACGAAAAAGGAAGGCTCTTTGCCCTCTGAGTTCATGGCTCAGCTTTCGTCACGGCTGGATTCCGTGCTGGCCATCCATCCGTTTTTTTCAAGGAATGCCCAGAAAATCAATTCCCTGTCCATCGCATCGACCTTGGAACTGATCGAGTACTGTCATCAGGTGGAACAAACGGTATCAACGCCCTTCACCGTTCTGCTCCACGGGGACTTCAACATGAACAACCTGATTTACGATCATGTCAACCAGCACATTCATTTTATCGATCTGTACCGGTCCAAAGAGGGAGACTACGTTCAGGACGCCTCGGTGTTTCTGATCTCCCATTTCAGACTTCCCTTTTTCACGAAAGAGCCGCGTCGGATACTCAATGAGATGACCGGCTATTTTTATCAGGTATTCAAGACCTTTGCCGCCGAAAACGGCGATGCCACGTTTGATATGCGCATGGCCCTTGGCCTTGCCCGTTCTTTTTTCACCTCCACCCGGTTCGAAACCAACCGGTCCTTTGCACGGCACATGCAGATGAGGTCCCATTACCTGATGGAAAAGATAAGAGCCCATGGCGACAGGACTCCGGAGGACTTCATCCTTCCGGAACACGTTTTATTTTATTAAATGCAAGGAGTCTAAAGACATGCCCAGAATAGGCGTCATCGGAACTCCCGGGGGGTGGTCGTCGGAATTACTGGCCGATACCGTAGGCCGCCTGACGGGTTTCCGCCTCCTGATCGACATGGAGAATATCGTCCTTGACCTTGAGACGGGTCGTGTGATGCTCGGGGATCTGGATCTGTTCAGCCTCGATGGCATGATCGTCAAGAAAATCGGTGCCTGGTATTCTCCCGATCTGCTCGATCGGCTCGAAATCCTCCGGTTCATGGCGGAAAAGGGGCTTCGGATCTGCTCATCCCCGGAAAAAATTCTTCGGGTCATCGACCGGTTGAGCTGTACCGTGACGTTGTCGGCGGCCGGAATTCCCATGCCGCCCACCATCGTGACAGAGAGTGTGGACGAGGCCATGGGGGCTGTCAAGCGCTTCGGCAGAGCCGTTTTCAAGCCCCTTTACAGCACAAAAGCCAAGGGTATGTGCATCATCGAAAACACCCCGGACGCCCGGGATCGGATCATGGCGTTCAAAGCCGAGAATTCGATCATGTATATCCAGGCCATGATCGAGCACAACGGCATGGATCTGGGGATCACTTTCCTCGGAGGTCGTTACCTGACCACCTATGCCCGTTGCGGCAACGGGAATTCCTGGAACACCACCACCCGGTCCGGGGGAAGGTATAATCCTTTTTCTCCCGACAAAGACCTTGTCGATCTGGCATGGAAGGCCCAGAATCTTTTCGGCCTTGATTTTACCTGCGTGGATGTGGCGCTGACCCCAACGGGGCCCGTCGTGTTCGAGGTTTCCGCCTTCGGAGGGTTCAAGGGCGTCATGACCACAAGCGATATCGACCCCGCCGAACGATACGTGAACTATGTTCTGGAGGCCCTCTGATGAGTGACAATACGATTCTGGTCAGCGATTTGATTGAGCGGGTGCGTTCCCGCCATCCGGCCCTATGGGCGATCGACCTTCGGTTCGGTGATTGTACGGTCCACGTTCAGGCGAACCGGAGGGACATTGTCGACGACCTTTCCGGCTACTGCCGTCCCTTTGTCGTTGAATCATCCCGTCCGAACATTGTCATCTCGGTCCATGAAACCGATGAGACGGATACGGGTCTTCGCTATGCTCCGAGAGAGCCGGACCCGGGCAAGGCCAAGGTCAAGGAAGAATATGCCGACACCCCTGACGGGCGGGTGGTTCGCAAATGCCTGACCGGGATGGTCTTCGTATTCGGCGGCGGTGAACACCTGGCCATGGGGCCTTGTCTTGCCAACATGAATCAGGTGGTGAACTTCATCAACAACCGGTACATCGAATGGATGCTGTGCCGGGGCTGCCTTCTGGGCCATGCCGCCGGTGTGGAATACCGGGGCAGGGGAATGGCCCTTGCCGGTTTTTCCGGGATGGGTAAATCCACCCTTTCCCTGCATATCATGAGCCGGGGTACACGGTTCGTCAGCAACGACCGGTTGATCATCGAGGAAAACGGCAAGGGGCTCATCATGAACGGGGTTGCCAAGTTGCCCCGGGTCAACCCCGGAACGGTGTTGAACAACCCCGATCTCGCGTCGGTGATTCCGGACGACGAACAAAACAGGTTACGGCAGATTTCCCCCGCCGATCTCTGGACCCTCGAACAGAAATACGATGTGCCCATCGACCGTTGCTTCGGGGAGGACCGCTTCATCCTGAGGGCGCCCATGGAACATCTGGTCCTCCTCAACTGGACACGCAGTGATCAGCCGATGACGGTTCGTCCCATCGATCCGGCCCAACGCAAGGAGCTTTTGCCCGCATTCATGAAAACGCCGGGACTGTTCATTCATTCGGTTGAGGGATGCAACCTCCTTGAGGGTGACGCGGATACCTATGCCCACTGGCTGTCCCGATGCCGGGTCTGGGAATTTTCAGGGGGCGTCGACTTCGACAAAGCCACCCATATCTGCCTTGACATTCTCCGGGGAGAGCGGGAGTGAAAATCAGGATCACCCGAATGGTGACGCTGCCCGATCCGATCCGCATTGCCCGGTGCCGGAAAAGCCCCGAGCTTGGTCCCAAAATACTGTTTTTCAGCGGCGGCTCCGCCCTGAAGGATGTGAGCCGGGTTCTGATCGAATACACCCATCATTCCATCCATATCATCACCCCCTTCGATTCCGGAGGATCGTCGGCCCTGTTGCGGGAGGCCTTCGGCATGCCCGCCATCGGGGACGTGAGGAACCGGCTGATGAGCCTGGCGGACCGAAGCCTTATGGGCAACCCCCAGATTTTCGCACTGTTTGCCCATCGTTTTCCGAAAAAGGCGAACGGCGCCGATCTCCGGGTTGAACTTGAGTCCATGGTTTCGGGCCGGCATCCTTTGGTGGCCGGAATTCCCGATCCCATGAGGAAAATCATCCGCAACCATCTGCATCTGTTCACGGCCGCCATGCCCGGGGACTTCAATCTTCAAACCGCCAGCATCGGGAACCTGATCCTTGCCGCAGGATACCTGAACAACCAGCGCCACATCGACCCCGTGATCTTTATTTTCTCCAAACTCGTTCATGTCTGCGGAACGGTGCGCCCCGTGGTGGCCAAATCCCGTCACCTGGGCGTTGCGCTTGAAAACGGCGATGTCATTCTTGGGCAACACCGGTTTACGGGCAAGGAAACACAGCCGCTCCAATCGAAGATCAAGCGCCTTTTCCTGAATTCAGGCCTGGACGAGGTCAATCCCCAGCCGGTGTTCATCCGGAAAAAAGTGGCCGCGCTGATTGCGGAAGCCGAACTGATCTGCTATCCCATGGGCAGTTTTTATTCCAGCCTGATCGCCAATTTTCTTCCGGGTGGCGTAGGCAGGAGCATCAGCAAAAATCCCTGCCCCAAGGTTTTCATCCCCAATCCGGTGGAAGACCCCGAGCTTTTTGAAACAAGCCTGATGGACCAGATTATCACCCTGATCGACGTGCTGAGACGGGATGATCCCGCCCGGATCGGCATTTCCGATATCCTGAACTATGTGATCGTGGATACAAGCAGGGGGCGCTACCCCGGCGAGCTCGATCACGACCGTCTCTCGGCATGGGGCATCGGTGTCATCGACGTTCCCCTGATTACCCGGGACGACGGTCTCATTGACGCCCACCGTCTGGTGCCGATCCTTTTGTCACTGGTATGACGGTTACAAAAAAACACATCAACACAAGGAGATGATCCATGAGCAAACAATCCGTAAGCATCGAAAAGAAACTGGGCCTTGGCGAAGCCATCACCTATCTGGAAGACCTGGTGACCAGCCTGAAAGTGGGGAAAATCGAGGTGGTTGAGAACGAAGAAAAAGTGATCCTCTGTCCCCCCGCTGTCCTGAACCTTGAAGTGGAAGCCAAGATCAAGAAGGACAAACACAAGTTCGCCATGGAACTTTCCTGGAAAGACCGGACGCCCGACGCCGCCCCCGAAGACGAAGAAGCCGCTGCCGAATAAACCCTTGAGACGGGGTCTGGTGTTGTTCAAGAAAGGCACCCGTGAATAACGTTGAGACACCGTCATCCGGCGATTTGAATGCAGATACGGAACAAGCCTTGGATTCTGATGATGATTTGCGCTTTGGCGCCGACAGCAAGGTCGGCATGGGGATTGCCGCGGTGCTTGCCGGGATGGTGTTTGGCGGTGTGGCGGTTGTCCTGGCCTTCTTCACGTCGCCGGGGCAGGTGGTTGCCGATCCCGTCACTTTGGGTTTTTCCGGTATCGCGCTGTTGTCGGTGACCTCCGGCCTGGTTCTGATCCGCTATGGCCGTGAGCAGTGTGTCATTCTGGGCCGGGAGACCGTTACCGTCAGGACCGTTGTCTCCAGACGCCGTATGGGTATTGCCGATATCGTTCGATTGTCCCGATCCAATGACAGAACCGTGCTGACCGGAGGGCCGAAAAGCCGGCCCCGTACCGTGGTGATCGACGATTCTTTTTTCTCAACCTTCGATGAGCGGAAACGGTTTCTGGAGCTTCTGGAGCAACGAACCGGATGTCGGGTGGATGACGGAAGAATTCTCGGCCTCTGGTCTCTGGATACGGACCGGACCCTGGAAGTGTGGGCAAAATCGGGATTGTCTCACGGTAAGGGAAAAAACGTTGGCGGTATCGGGGCCAATGTGGAAAGAATGATTGACGGTCTGACACTTGATGTCACCGAGTCCTCTTTCGTGATCACTTTGAACTCCGAGCCGCGAATCTGGCCGTTTCAGGTCGTCTCATCGACGCGCAGGATGGTGACGTTAAACGTCCAGGCAGGACAATCTGCAACCCGTGTCAAGGCAAGGATCGTGGATGGGGCCTTTCTTGCCATGGAATCAGAACCACCCCTTATCGAGCCCTTCCCCCTTTTGGTATGGAGACGTCCGTCTTATCTGTTGCAGGAGAAATTGGAATGAACACCCGGAAAAGTTGTGCACAAGTATTGATTGGCGTATACGTATTGTTATTAGTCGGATGCGCAAGCATCCCATTTAAGGAGAGTGTTGAAATGAACAGTCATTCCACGTTTAGCCATACAACAGGTCGCCTCGTTGTGAGTGCCGACGCCGAGATTTACGTCGAGGAAATCGGGATCTCCGATGGTCCCGTCCTGATCATGCTGCATGGTGGCTTCGGAACCATTGAGGACTTCAATACGATTGCGCCTATCCTGTCTCGTCATTTCAGACTGATCGGGATCGACAGCCGTGGACACGGACGGTCAAACCTTGGAAGCGCCGCCCTTTCCTACAAAACGCTGACGGATGATCTTATGGCGGTGATCAATGATCTTGATCTTCAGACATTTAACCTGTTTGGTTTCAGCGATGGCGGTGTGGTGGCCTATCGTTATGCGGCCGGGAAGGATAATCGGCTCCAGAAAGCAGTAACCGTGGGGGCAAGCTGGGAAATGAACGAGAACGAACCCTGCTGGGAGATGATCTCCGGCATGACCGGCGAGGCATGGAAGGGGATGTTCCCGGAAAGCTACGATACCTATATGCGCCTGAACCCTGAACCGGATTTCGATACGTTTTCCAGGAACGTTGTAACCATGTGGACAGACCTGTCTGCGGATGGGCATCCCGATAAGAGCGTGCGCGATATTGCCTCAGATATGTTAGTGATTCGCGGGGACAATGATTTTCTTACCAATCTTGAGAGTATGGCCCGATTGAAATCCATGAACGAAAAAGTGAACTTCTTGAACGTTCCTTTCGCTGAACATGTGGCATTTGACGACTCGCCGGAGATCGTTCTTCGTGCCATGGGAAAATTCTTGGGTGTTGAGTTGAAATAGAACTGCCGGTTATCCCTTGCACCCGTGAAGCAACGTTCGGGAAAACATGTTCATAGCTCAGATCCGCTTGTCTGCATTCACTATTTAGACGCCCTGACGGGTCCTTTGGATACGACCGTCTGGGCGGTCAGAGCCGGGTCATCGATGCTGCGGGCATCAGGACCTTTGCCTGTCACCCGGATTTTCAAACGCCGTAAATTTAAAAAACTGGTTTATGTATAAAGAACGAAGGATATCAACTATGATGATCTCGTAAAAAGTAAGTTTTTGGACGGCTTCGGAAAATGTTCGAGATCAAAGCTTGCGAATCCCGAGGAATGAGGCTTACTTAAGGTAAGCCGCAGTGACGAGGGCTGACGCGTAACGCAGATATCGGACATTTTACGAAGCCGTCAACTATGAATTCGTTTACCGCAGTCATTCACAAAGAGGATGATCTTTATGTTGTCGAATGCCCCGAGCTTTGAACGGTCAGCCAGGGGGAGAATATTGAAGAGGCGATCAAGAATCTTCAGGAGACAACGGGGTTGTATCTGGAAGCGTTTCCTTTAAAACGGACCTAAAGGGTTTTTTTATCAGATTAGGGCACCCATGTTGTCATGCGAAAAGATGACAAGGGCTGTGTCAGCCCCCTTCACAAAAGCCTTGCCGTTGTAAACCTCCGAAGCGCAATCCGTCAGGCCGGTATCAGTGTGGATGAGTTTGTTGAGGCCTACAATAAACAATAAGACGCAGTTAAAAAGAAAAAAAGGAATTGAGCCGGTTCTCCGAGAAAGTTTGCGTGTTCCCTGTTTCCAATAGTCAAGGTCTTTCGCGCCCGGTTTCTCGACGGACTGAATACGATAAACCTTCCTGGCCCCAGAGGCGCCCGGCCCAATGGGTTGTGGATTGCAACAGCGTGAGGACGGGTATCACCGCACTGAAGTCCCTGCCCCGGATTCGTTGGGCCCCCTTGTCATATCTGAATTTATGTATTGTTTGAAGCGCCTGTATGGGTTAAATTTCCATAGGATTTTATGATAGGGGGGCACGTGGTGCGCATTCAATGGGTTTTGGCGACCGGTTTTTAATGAATCGGTTCGAACGTCGTTAAGGATTGAAAACAGGTCCGAGCCCTGCCCCTGTTTCTTGCTGAACAGTGAACACGGAAGATGGGAGTGTCGCGCTTGCAGATGCTGCGGGATGTGTACGTTCGTTCGACGGATACCATGACAGGGGATGCCGGGTTATGAAAAAAATGCTGGTTTTTGAGCGTCAACCGCAGTGGCGGCAATTTCTGGAGGACGTCTTCAGTCCCTTTGGGGAAATTACTTTTGTTTCAAGCGGGCCTGCTTTCGTCAAACAGGTTGAAGCCGTCCATTACGATGTCATCGTTCTTGATCTGGGGTCGGATATCGAAAAACGGTTGGCCCTGATCGATGAGATCAGACGCAGGGGAGCGATTGCGCCGGTGGTCGTGACCAGCGAGGCCGATCATACCGAAACCACGGTGCGTGCGATCAAGGCCGGGGCTTATGATTTCGTGGTCAAGCCCTTTTCCGATGTGCGCATCCGGCATGTGGTTCACCATGCCCTTGAAACCCGGAGCCTGAAAAATGAGATCGATTATCTGAGACGGCAGCAGGACGTGGTGTATGACTTTGACAAAATCATTTCGGTGAGCCCTGCGTCACAGGCCTGCATCCGGACACTGAAAAAATTCGCGTCATCGGACCTGTGTATTTCAATCAGCGGCGAAACCGGTACGGGCAAAAGTTTTTTGTCCGGCGCCGTCCATTTCAACAGCCGGCGGCGGAAAAAACCGTTTATCAAAATCAATTGCGCCAACATCACGGAAAATTTTCTGGAAAGCGAGCTGTTCGGCCATGAAAAAGGTGCGTTCACCGGCGCCGACAAGCTTCGGATCGGGCGCTTTGAGCAGGCCGACGGAGGGACCCTGTTTCTGGATGAAATCGGCGAGATGAGCCTGAACCTTCAGGCGAAGCTCTTGCGGGTTCTTGAAGAACGAACGTTTGAACGCTTGGGCGGCAGCAAAACGGTCTACGCCGATGTCCGTCTGATTGCCGCGACCAACCGTAATCTCGAGAAGATGGTCGAAGAGGGGAGTTTTCGTGAAGATCTGTATTATCGGATCAACGTTCTGTCCATCGACGTACCGCCGCTCCGGAATCGGATCGAGGATATCGAGCCGCTCTCGATGCTTTTGCTCGCCAAGGCCCTTCGAACCGTGAACAAGCGCATTGACGGGTTCTCGCCGGAGGTGATCGATTGTTTCAAACGCTATTCATGGCCGGGTAACATCCGTCAGCTGGACAATACGATTCAGCGTGCCGTCATGCTTGAAGAAAGCCGGATTATCCGGCGTGAAAACATCCTGACGCCCGAACCGCTAAAAGCCGTTGAATCCTTCGTGTCGCAGCGGCCCCAGAGTCCCTCGCCCAGGGGCGACTCGGAAGAGGCGAGGATCATCAAGGCCCTCGAAACCTGTCTGTGGATACAGAAGGATGCGGCCCGCATTCTCGGAGTCAGTCCGAGGGTGCTCAACTATAAAATCAAAAAATTCAACATTTCCCATCCCCGGTGGCGGAAAAATCGATAAATGTAATTCCGGTTACATGTATGTAATTTGAATTACATGACAGTAATTGGCGTGTCGGGACGGGGTTGACGTCGGTGCACCGGCGCTCCCTTCAACGATGGCGCGATCGGTCGATGCCCATGCTTTGTCGGTGCCGGGGCCGTTCTGGCATATCCCTTGCTGAAATATCATCATGACGCGGCAAAAAACGTCGGCGTGGCCGTTGTTTCAGCCGCATCATTCAGTCACAGTCAGGTGGGGGAGCCATGCAACATAATCGTATCCGGTATTTTCTGGTTTTTCTGGCGTTCGTATCGTTACACAGCCTTGCCTATGCCAAGGGAAAGCATCCAAACGAATCGCACCGGCTCAGAATCTTCAATGCCGCCGCGAATGTCGAGACCGGTATGATGTACATCAACGGTGAGAACTTCGGCGAGTCTCAGGACGTCTGGCTGGATGATGATCGCCTGGAGGTCCGGTTCGCCAGTGACGACTATATTGAAGCGGTCCTTCCGGAAGGCATCGACGCGGGCACCTATCGGCTGGTTGTCGAGAGAAACAGGGCTAACGGAAAGCATAAAAAACACGGAAAGCACTGGAAGGACTGGATGCAATGGAATCATGCCTGGCTGTTTGAATGGGGTGATGAAGGCTCCTGTGACTGGATGGACCGGATGGATATGACCCTTGGCGCCGTCGGTCCCCAGGGGATAGAGGGTCCCGAAGGCCCCCAGGGTCCCAAGGGCGACACCGGACTTCAGGGTCTTACCGGTCCAATGGGTCCCGAGGGACCTAAAGGCGACACCGGTGCTCAGGGTCTTACCGGTCCGATGGGTCCCCAGGGTCCCAAGGGCGACACCGGACTTCAGGGTTTTACCGGTCCAATGGGTCCCGAGGGACCTAAAGGCGACACCGGTGCTCAGGGTCTTACCGGTCCGATGGGTCCCCAGGGTCCCAAGGGCGACACCGGACTTCAGGGTCTTACCGGTCCGATGGGCCCCCAGGGTCCCAAGGGCGACACCGGACTTCAGGGTCTTACCGGTCCGATGGGCCCCCAGGGTCCCAAGGGCGACACCGGACTTCAGGGTCTTACCGGTCCGATGGGTCCCCAGGGTCCCAAGGGCGACACCGGACTTCAGGGTCTTACCGGTCTGATGGGCCCCCAGGGTCCCAAGGGCGACACCGGACTTCAGGGTCTTACCGGTCCGATGGGTCCCCAGGGTCCCAAAGGAGACACCGGTGCTCAGGGTCTTACCGGTCCGATGGGTCCCCAGGGTCCCAAGGGCGACACCGGACTTCAGGGCCTCACCGGTCCAATGGGTCCCGAGGGACCTAAAGGCGACACCGGTGCTCAGGGCCTTACCGGTCCAATGGGTCCCCAGGGACCGGCGGGTGTAAAGGGTGATAAGGGTCCCCAGGGGCCTAAAGGAGACACCGGTGCTCAGGGTCTTACCGGTCCAATGGGTCCCGAGGGACCTAAAGGCGACACCGGTGCTCAGGGTCTCACCGGTCCGATGGGTCCCCAAGGTCCCAAGGGCGACAACGGACTTCAGGGTCTTACCGGTCCGATGGGTCCCGAGGGACCTAAAGGCGACACCGGTGCTCAGGGCCTTACCGGTCCGATGGGCCCCCAGGGACCGGCGGGCCTAAAGGGTGATAAAGGTGATAAGGGTGAAATCGGTCCCCGGGGGCTTGCGGGTCCCGTTGGTCCCCAGGGACCGAAAGGTGATACCGGTCTTCAGGGTCCAATGGGTCCTCAGGGGCCTAAAGGCGACACCGGTGCTCAGGGCCTAACCGGTCCCATGGGCCCCCAGGGTCCCAAAGGCGACACCGGTCTTCAGGGCCCCAAAGGTGCGACCGGCCCCCAGGGTCTTGTTGGTCCTGCGGGCCCCCAGGGTCCCAAGGGCGACACCGGACTCCAGGGGCCTGCGGGTGTGAAGGGCGACACCGGTGCTCAGGGTCTTACCGGTCCTATGGGCCCTCAGGGTCCCAAGGGCGACACCGGTCCCCGGGGTCTTGTTGGTCCTGCGGGTCCCCAGGGTCCCAAGGGGGCCACCGGGCTCCAGGGCCCGGAGGGTGTGAAGGGCGACAAGGGTGATCCGGGTGAAATGGGTCCCCGGGGCCTTGCAGGTCCCGTTGGGCCTAAAGGCGATACCGGTGCTCAGGGTCTTACCGGTCCCATGGGCCCGCAGGGTCCCAAAGGCGATACCGGTCTTCAGGGCCCGGTGGGGCCTCAAGGGCCTAAAGGCGATACCGGTCTTACGGGTCCCGCCGGTCCCCAGGGCCCCAGAGGTGCGATCGGCCCCCAGGGTCCGGCGGGTGTGAAAGGCGATCAGGGTGACAAGGGTGATACGGGTGAGATGGGCCCCCAGGGCCTCGCAGGTCCCGTTGGTCCCCAGGGTCCCAAAGGGGCGACCGGCCCCCAGGGCCCGGCCGGAGAAAAAGGCGATCCGGGTGCACCGGGCCTTTCCGGTTATGAAATGGTGTCACGAAGTACCTCGGCAACGCTGCTTTCCTTCGGCGGCAATGCCTGCGAACTGACGGTGTCGTGCCCGTCGGGGAAAAAGGTGTTGGGCGGCGGGGGAAAATCGGATTATAATGGAAACCTGTTGTCCGAGTCCTATCCGGCCGTCTCGGGAAACGGATGGACGATAAAATATTCAAATCAAACCGCATACACCCGGACGGTCAACGTGACCGTCTATGCCGTCTGCGCGGAATGCCAGTGATACCGGCCTGCTGAGTCCGGGTCTGTCGGCGCTTTGCGCATGGACATCCCGGACGCATCAAGGCGGATCAGACATGGTATTAACGACACGGCCGGGACACCGGCTCAAAAAACTGCTGTTGATGAAAGTGACCCGTGATTCGGTTCTCGTCCGTTTCGGCCTGAGCCTTTTCATTGTCTTTTTCTTCCTGCTGCACCTGCCGGGTTTCATTTATATTCCCTTCATTGAACCCGTTGAAAATTTTCTCTACGATATCCGGCTGATCATGACCATGCCCAAGACGGCGGATTCACGGATCGTCATTGTGGACATCGATGAAAAAAGCCTCGCCGCCGAGGGTCGATGGCCCTGGGGACGGGATCGTCTGGCAAAACTGGTGGACATTCTTTTTGAGGATTACCAGATCAATCTGGTTGCTTTTGATATGGTGTTCGCCGAGAGGGACGAAAGCTCGGGGATAAAATTTCTGGACACCCTTGCCGAACAGGCTTTCAAGGATGAAAAGACCTTTATTGCAGCGCTGAATGAGGTTCGCCCCTCCCTTGAGCGGGACGCGGTGTTCGCCCGGAGCCTGTCGGCCAATCCGGTGATCCTCGGCTACTATTTCCAGCCGCTCTGGCAGACCCAGAACACCATGGCCGTGGGCCGTCTGCCCGAGGCGGTGCTGGATGTGGATGCGTCACAGCTGAAAAATCTACCCTTTGTCAAAACCGGCGGTTATATCGGAAACCTTGCGCAACTGACCGAGCGCGCCAGGGGGGCCGGCTACTTTGACAATCCTTTGGTCGACGCCGACGGCATGTTCCGGCGCACCCCCATGGTCCAGGAATATCAGGGAAAGCTTTATGAATCCTTGTCCCTTGCCGTGGTGCGTCTGCTTCTGGGCTCTCCGGAACTGGAATTCGAGGTGGCCGGGTCCGGAGACGATCCGGCGACACTGGGTCTTGAAGGGCTGAAAATCGGCAGTCTGAGGATTCCGGTGGATGGAAGAGGGGCGGCGCTGATCCCCTATCGGGGCCGCCAGGGCAGCTTTCCCTATGTTTCGGCCGTGGATGTCCTGACCCGCAAGGTCGATCCGGAACAGCTCCGGGGGGTCATCGTTCTGGTGGGCAGCACCACGCCGGGTCTCAAGGACCTCAGGTCGACGCCGGTTCAGAACGTCTATCCGGGCATCGAAATCCATGCGAACCTGATATCCGGAATGCTTGACCAGACCATCAAACACAAGCCGGGCTACGCTCTGGGCATTGAATTCGTTTTCCTGATCGTCGTGGGCCTTATCGTGTCAATCCTGCTGTCCCGATTGTCTCCCCTGGGGGCCCTGGTCAGCACCCTTGCCGTGACCGGCGTGTCCGTCTGGTACAATGTGTTTCTCTGGGAGAATCACAACCTGGTGGTGGGCATGTCATCGATTCTTCTTCTGGTGCTGACCCTCTTTGTCTTTCATATGTCCTACGGCTTTTTCATGGAGGCGAACAAAAAGAAACAGATCTCAAAGCTGTTTGCCCAGTATGTCCCCCCCGAGCTGGTTCGGGAAATGAGCGAAAGCCCATCCGATTTCGGAATGTCCGGTGAAAGCCTTGACATGACGGTGATTTTTGCAGATATCCGGAATTTCACCCCCATATCCGAAACCATGCATCCCCGGCAGTTGACTCAGCTCGTGAACGAGATTTTCACCTTTTTGACACGGATCATTTACAGGCATCGGGGGACCATCGACAAATACATCGGTGATGAGATCATGGCGTTCTGGGGGGCCCCCCTTCCGGATGATCTCCATGCCCGGCATGCCCTGGAAACCGCGCTGGCCATGATCGAGGAACTGCCTGTCCTTCAAAAACGATTGAAACGGCAGGGCCGGCCTCCCATCGATATCGGCATCGGGATCAATACGGGAATCATGAGTGTGGGCAACATGGGATCGGAGTATCGGATGGCCTACACCGTGCTGGGGGACGCGGTCAATCTGGGATCCCGCATTGCGGGCCTGACCAAGATCTATCATATCCCTGTGATTCTCAGTGAATTCACGGCGAAGAGCGTTGAGGGCGTGCCCGTGCAGGAAATCGACCGGGTTCGGGTCAAGGGCAAGGCCGAACCGGTGACCCTTTTTTCACCCCGTGCCGTTCTGTCCGGGGCGGGCATCATGGCCCCGGACGACGGTGGACTGTTTGAAAGCGCCCTAACCCATTATCGGAATCAGCGCTGGCAGGCTGCGGAACAGCAATTTGCAGAATTGATCAAGCGTTCAGAAAATTCAACTTTTTATACCGTTTTTCTCGAGCGCATCCGGATGTTTCGCGACCGTCCGCCCGGAGAGCACTGGGACGGTGTCGTTTCATTGTAAGGGAGACGTGTTACGAAGCCTTCCCGTCCTCCGATGACGTTGATTCGGAGGACGGGAAGGGGCGTCGGTTCAACCGGTTGTCAGGGTTTGAAGGCCACCGTTCCGGAAATGGTTGTGTCGATGCCGGCGCCGCCGTTTGTGTTGAACGAATAGGCGGCGCCGGCGCTCTGGCCGTGGGTGCCGTAAAATGATCCGGAAATGATGCCGGTATGGGTGGTTCCGGCACCAGATCCCGTACAGGTCAGCGTCAGGGCATCCTGGTGCGTGGCGGTAAAATACCGGCCGTTTTCAATCGGGACGGCCGACGCGTTCGCATTGAACCGCGTTGCCCCAACCGTGGCGTTGATTCCCGCGGCCACCGTCATGTGGGTAAAATCCGCTGAAAGAGAGGCCGAGTTCAGGGTTCCCACATTGCCCAGGTTGTCGGTGGGGCGCGTTCCGCCTGCGAGCTGATAGGTCTTGGTCCCGGTGATGGGCAGCATCACCGGTGAATCCATTTCCGGACCGGCGATGACATGGAGGTCCTGGGGATTGAACGACGGTGACACGGCTGAATCAGTTACCCTGTCCTTGGCCGCGACGGTTCCGGACCATCGCCCCCACATGATTCCGGTCGCAGCGTCCATGCCGGTGTCCGTCAGCGAGGCGGAGCCGATATCCAGACGGGTCGGCGACCGTGTGCCGTCGGTGGAGCCGGCGCCGTAGGTGGGTAGCAGGGTGTCGAAGCCGATCAGGCGACCTGCTCCGTCCATGGAGAGCGAGGCGGCCGAGGCCGTCGCCTGGAGGGCCAGGGCGGGGGGCATGGGCGTTCGTGAGTCCGTCCCGGCGATACCGATCTCGCGGTAGGGGGCGGGGGGGGCCTGCCCCTGGCTGTAGAACGCCGCGGTGCCGGTGATGGTCTCCATGAGGGCGGTGTCACCCAGCGTATAGCCGAGCAGCGCGCCGCTCAATCCGGGCCCTGCAAAGGTACCCTTAACGATTCCCCAGGTGGTTCCGCCTGAAGCGCCGTCCCGATCGACGGTCAAAAGGGGACTTCCGGCGGTGAAGAAACCCCGGTCGATGGGGATGTCTGTTGCGCCGGCCGACCAGTCATGGCTGTTGACGGTCAGCTGAAGCAGGGTGTCCACCGACTGGTGTGAGAAATCCACCGACAGGGAGGCACTGTTCAGCACGCCGGTTATCCCGTCCTGGTTGGTGGGGGCCGTTCCTCCGTCAAAGTCATAGATCCGTTCGCCGGTGATGGTCTGGGTCAGGTAATCGGACCCCATGACGCATTCGCCCGTGATAAAGTGGGCCAGGCCGTTCCCAAGGGCAATGGATTCCGTGTCTTCGTCGTAGCTGATTCGTTCGATGGCATCGGCCTGCCACGTGCCGAATGAAATCCCCGTTTCAGCATAATGATCGGACTCCCCGCGCGTGCCGGCCGTGGGATTGACAAGCCGCACGGTCTGAATCCAATCCGGATTCGGGGAATCGACGGAGGGCAGGCTGTAGCCGGTCACGGCCCCGGAATCGTCGGTGTCGAGGGCGGTTTTGTCATGGTCATAACCCAGGATCCCGGAATCCCCGGTTGTATCCGCCCAGGTGAACAGGGTCGGCGACCGGACGGCGGATCGGGTGTCGACGTCGGTGACGGCCGGGGGAAACTGTTGCGCCCCGGCCTGTTCATCGAGGGCGGTCGGGTCTGACAATAAATCGGACCCCTCGCTGATCATGGACGGTTCCGTCGTCTCATTTTCGGACGATTCAAGCGATCCCTCGGGCGCCGGTGCCGAAAAACGGTCATACACATCGGGGATCGTATCGACCACGACGGCCAGGGCGTCCGGGGCGGACACATACCCCACCTGATTGGGAAGGATCGTCACCACTCCGGCTTCCGTTTCCATGAAGGTCTCTCCCGAGTTGACCTTGTCATACAATCCCGGAGGGCCGATGGGAATTTCGCCGTCCGAGGGCTCCGGAATAAAGAGCGGTTCGTGGTCCGTTCCGCGGATGCCGATGGTCGCCACCGATGTTCTGATCCGGTAATTTTCCTTGTTTTCCTTGCCGATCATTCCCGTGATCGACCGGAAACACCCCTTGAGAAGGGTGATGATACTCCGGCCGAGTCCCTTTTCTTCCTCTTTGTCATAGCGATAGACGTCCAGGCGGATGCGGCTGTCCGGCCGGATGGCGATATAGGCCCCGTCCGACATGATAAGCTGGGCCGATCCGTTCTGGTCGGTCATGATGGTATCGGTTTCATACACGAGATCGCCTTTGTTAAGAGGCATTTTTGCCTTATCCGCGGGCATGCGCCATACGGAGCCGTGGACAAAAATGGCGCGACCCGCCGGATCGGCGGCCTTTGCGGACGCCCCCGGACAGGATAAGGCCATGGCCAGGAGGAAGGATATAAAATAACGGAATGTAACGGCTTTTCGGTTGTGTTTCATATCGACCTCCTTATAAAAAATGATACCGTATCATCGCGGACACATCGTTCCGTCTGTATTCATGGATGGGCAGCGTGGAGTGGTTGTGCACATGGCTGAGCATGCATCCGATGGACAGGATCCGGATCGGGGCCCAATTCACGGCCAGCCTGACATCCATCTGCCGATCGTTCCGTGTCTCCTGAAAAACAGCGTTTTCTTTTTTGAAATCACTGAACTGACCCCCGACTCCGGCCATGATGGACATGTCGGCAAAGGGGCTCGCCTGGTATCCCAGCCTGATGCCAAAGATGTCGTTGTCTCCGTCGGCCCGGTGATCGGTTGCGGCGGCATATCCCCCATAGGCGCTTGCGGAAAGCAGGGACCCTCGCATCAGGGGCACGGCATGGAGCCAGGCGATGCCTCCCACCCACTGATCGATATTGTTGACCCGGACATCGGGATAGCGCAAGGCGTCAAACCGGCCGAATACCGTAATCGTATCCGAGGCATCGAGCCGGTGTCGCCACGCCGCATTGACGCCGACTTGCTTGCTGTTGACGGAGCGATCCAGCGTCGACAGGCCCATGGTCGTACCGATTTGAAATGTGTTTGCGGATTCGCCGATGTCGATACCGGTCCGTAATTGCAGATCGTCGGTTTCAAATTTTTTTTCATCGGCAAGCAGCCGCCTGGAACCGTAAATGTCGACATAGGGCCGTAAGGCCGGGGACGCATGATGGACAAGTCCCAGATTGAGGCTGTATGTCAGAAAGGAGTCATCTTTTTCGATGTTGTCGTCGGACAGGGTGACGGCGGTCCATTGAAGGGCAGGGATCTCGATGACCGCATCATCCGTGGCATAATTGACATTGGAATCATAGCCCCCGGACAGTTCCACCCACCCGGACAGCTCGGTTTTTTTCTTTGACAGCCGCTCCTCGATCATGGCCATGTACCGGGCTGCAACCGTTTTTACCAGCGGCGGGGGATTGGGCTGCCTGAGTACAATGGTAAACTCCTGCCGGGCTTTGAGGTAGTTGCCGATGGCCGCGTAGGCCCGTCCGAGGTCCATCCGGGCACCGACAAACCCGGGCCTGACGGCAAGGACCCGTTCGAAGGCGAGCGAGGCTTTGACCGGCCTGCCCGACTCCAGGGCGGCGATCCCGAACAGATAGTCGAAGTCCGTATGACCGGCAAGTTGCTCTTCCATGGGTGAGAGGATCTCGTATGCATCGCCCGGTTTTCCCGCGTTGAGCAGGTCCCTGGCCTGGTGCAGGCGAATTGTAATTGGCGACGACGCGGGATTCTTTGTTCCGGCGAAGACGTTCGCTGGAAGCGCAAGAAAAATAATCAATGATACCAAATAAATATGAGATAGACCTGAACGATTCAATTCATTCCCCCCTTTTTCAAACGACGGCGCTATCTAAACAGAGCAACAACTGTACCATAGTTTATGTGAAAAGGGGATAACCCAAGGCAATCGCACGTTCTACGGTCATGATCCGGATGTCGATGAGCGGAACCGTGTGACACACGAAGACCTGTTCGGCTTTTCTTTACCTTTGTGTCTCTGTGAGAGCGATTAAACCGGCGTATCCGAAGGGGGTGGTCTATGTGATTTCTCACGGAGACACAAAGTCACAAAGAGGGTGTCTTAAGCTCTATCGGTGTATTTTTTGCCGGCACGGATGACGTGTTCAAGTAGACAGGATTGGTCTGTGATCAATCCACTGAGATTTTCATGAAGGCCCTTTTTTGTTTTTCTTCAAGGATATGAAACATGCGATGAAAAGAGCAATCGCATGTACTATTCGTTCACGTGCAGGTTCACGTTCACGAGCACGAGCACGGCAGGCCAAGACCGACTCGACCGTTTCATCCCACGCCGGTTGAACCCTCTGACGATTGCGTTCACCTGTTGCCGGCAACCATCGTGAACGTGCTCGTGCTCGTGACCGTAAACGTGAACGGCATGATCCGTCCCGCAGGAAGAGGCCATGTGTTTTAAAAATCATATATGCGATTGCCCTGGGGGATAACCCAAGAGGCTGTAGTATGTGCCGTTTTTCCGTTTCCCTTTCAGCGATTGGTACCGAAGGGCGTTGGGGTCGATAACGATCGCGATGGGGTACCGGACAGCCATGCGATGGCCCCGCAATCCGTGGGACGGATGGTTCGTCGTTATCGTAATCGAAAGGGCGATCGTAATTGCAATCACAATCGTTATGTGACGGTTCCTTGATTTCATATGGCCTTGGGGGATGGTTGCGTTTGAATAATATGTGGGGGTGCAATGGTGGTCATTATCGGTCGGTATGGGTTGGCATAGGTCTTTTCCAAAGTCAAAACGGCTTTGTTCTTGATTATTTAACGCTGCCTGACTAAAAATACCATCTGATTCCGGAAGCATTCACGGCATGTATGGCGTGAAATTGTCAATGACGGTTGGGCTGAGCCTGTGAGGCGTTTGGGCAACGCTTCGTTCTCATTAAGGGATGAAGCGCGTTGATTCTGAGATGAAGCCGTGAAGGGGAGGATATTCAAGATGGTAAAAAAGATGAAATATCTGGTGATTTCGTTTTTGGTGTCGGGCTGTGTAACGGCCTGGACGGGACCGGCGTTTTCAAAGGATGAGACCATGCGGGACGATGTGTACTCGCTGGGTGAAATCGTGGTTCTGGGCAACGAGAGTGAAGTGGCTGCGGACAGCACCGTGTATGAGATTTCCGCTCAAGAGATTTCCGATATGGGGGCCACAACACTGACGGATGTCCTGGAGCGGGTTCCCGGTGTCAGCATCCGCGTGGGCGGACAGGGGACGCCGCGTGTGGATATCCGGGGGTTCAAAACCCGGCACGTGGTGCTTCTTTTGAACGGGGTTCCAATCAACGATACTTATGACGGGCAGTTTGATCCCAGCGTTTTTCCGGTTGAACAGATTGCCGAAGTGAAGGTCATCACCGGCGGGGGCAGTGTGCTTTACGGTTCAAACGGAAACGGGGGCATCATCAACATCATCACGAAAAAAGGTGCGAAGGGGGTTCACGGCACCGCAGGCGCTGAATACGGCACGGAAGACGCCTGGCTGGCCAGAGCGTCCCTGTCGGCCGGGTCCGACAAGGCAAGTGTTTTTGTTTCCGCCAATCACGAGGAGCAGGATGCCTACCCCCTGTCCGACGATTTTTCTCCCACAGCCGAGGAAGACGGGGATAAACGTGAAAACAGCGATTTTAAACGTGATTCCCTCTTTGCAATCCTTGAATACAGTGCATCGGACAACACCCATCTGGGCTTGACCCTCAACTGGTATAACGGTGAAAACGGCGTGCCGCCGGCCATCGAACGTGATCCGGCGTCCGATTTCAATAAAAATGCAAAATACGATCGCGTGGATGATACGGAAGGCTATGCGGCCCAACTGGCGTTCAGTCACCGATTCGATACGCTTTTTGGCCTCAAGGGTTGGATTTACAGAAACCAGCAGGAGATTACGGATTCGCGCTATGACGATGATACCTACACAACGGCCGATTCACGAAGAGGCTCAAGCCGGATCGAGACAGCCACGGCAATCACCGGCATCAACACCCAGGTTTCCTGCGATCATGGCGACTGGATCAAAACAACGCTGGGCTTGATTTACGAAGATCATTCCTGGGAAGCCGACGGCTATCGTATGACCTCGAATACCGTCATGGGCGATGTGGATTCAAACGAGGATATTCATATTTCCTCGGTGGCGCTTGAGTGGGAGGTCTCCCCTAACGATGCTTACGGAGTCCTTTTGGGTGTCGCACAGCATTTTATGAACGGCAGCGGTGTGTCGAGCGATAACGACACCTCCTATGTGCTGGGTGGCCACGTTGATGTGACGGAAACCACCCGCCTCAGGGCGTCCCATGCCCGAAAAGTCCGTTTCCCGTCGATGAAACAGCTCTACGATGAAACAGACGGCAATTCCGATCTGAAGACCGAGATGAGCATCCACTATGAAATCGGGCTGGAGCAGAAACTGCCGGCCCGCTCCGTCCTTTCCGTCAGTACGTATTACACGGACGTGGAAGATTATATTGAAAAGCTGGCAGGCCCCTACGAGAATCTTGAAGAGTATCGGTTTCAGGGGATTGACGTCAGCCTTGAGACAGGTGTGATCGATAATCTTCTGGTTCGGTTGTCATACTCGCTGATGGATACGAAGGACAAATCCTTGAACACGGAACGGGACGAGCTCCAGTACCGGCCGGGAAACAAGTACGCCCTGGACGTAACCTATGCCTTTCCCTTCGGCCTGAAAGTGCATACCGATGTCATCCATATGGCGGATCAGTATTACTATGCGGAAGGCACATCACCCATGCCGAAGGCAAAACTCAATGATTACACCGTGGTCAACGCCAAAATCTCCCAGTCCCTGCTTGATGGTATGGTCGATGTTTACGTTCGCGGAGAAAACCTGTTTGATGAGGATTATGAACAGAGTTACGACCTGCCCCAGGCAGGTTTGACGGTCTACGGCGGGGTTGCCGTGCGGTTTTAAATGAAGCGACGCGTGTGGCTCATCGGATGCGTTTTGGCACCTATTTTGTGCATGATTCTTTCGATCTGTACCGGACGGTATCATGTGCCCCTTGTGCAGGTGTTCGCCATTTTAGGGGATGCCCTGATCCATCCGTTTCAAACCCAGTCCGACATTCCGGCGACCGTGGTTCTGAATATCCGCCTGCCCAGGGCCGTTTTGGGGGCCCTGGTGGGCGGAGCCCTTGCTGTCAGCGGGGCCGCCTTTCAGGGACTTTTCAAGAATCCCCTGGTCAGTTCGGGCATCCTGGGCGTCAGTTCCGGCGCGGGATTCGGTGCGGCTTTGAGTATTCTTCTGTTTCACTCCGTATCGGCCACGTATCCCCTGGCGCTTTTATTCGGTATTTTCGCCGTGTTCCTCAGCACCATGATCGGACAAATCTACAACCGGACCCCGGCCGTCATGCTTGTGCTGGGCGGGGTCATTGTCTCGTCCGTGTTCTCAGCGCTGGTTTCCCTGGTCAAGTATGTTGCGGACCCGTTCGACGAACTGCCCAACATCGTTTTCTGGCTGATGGGATCGCTGGCCTCGGCCCGGGGCAGGGATATCCTTCTCGCAGCCCCCCCCATTCTTCTGGGCGTTGTGGGGCTTTACATGATCCGATTCAGAATCAATGTCCTGTCCATGGGGAGCAGGGAGGCTCACACCCTGGGTGCCCATATGCGCGTGACCCGAGGAATCGTGATCATCTGCGCCACGCTTGCAACGGCGGGAGCCGTTGCCGTGGCCGGTGTGATCGGCTGGATTGGCCTGATCATTCCCCACATCGGCCGCATGATGGCGGGCAACGACAACCGTATCCTGATTCCCGTGAGTTTTTCC
The DNA here is from genome assembly GCF_054657895.1 of Desulfatiferula olefinivorans. NCBI lineage: Bacteria > Pseudomonadati > Thermodesulfobacteriota > Desulfobacteria > Desulfobacterales > Desulfobacteraceae > Desulfatiferula > Desulfatiferula olefinivorans. The sequence continues at coordinate 48,999 of NZ_BAAHXV010000027.1, forward strand.
CTGGGCGCAGGTTTTCTGGTGTTGATCGACCTGGCCGGACGGGTGCTTACCGGTGCTGAAATCCCCATCGGTATTCTTACGTCATTGCTGGGGGCGCCCTTTTTTGTGTATCTTCTGAAAAAGACCAAGGGAAGGGGATGGTAGGCCATGGCTTTGATTGACGTCACCGACATGTCCTATGCCTACGGGGCGAGACCTGTGTTTGACCGTGTGAGCTTCACGGTGAAAGAAGGCTCCGTCTTTTGTCTGATCGGTCCGAACGGATGCGGAAAAACCACCCTTCTTGATTGCATTCTCGGGGTGCTGACCCCGGATTCGGGAACCCTGATGATCCTGGGCAGAGAGGCCGCTTCGTGCGGGTCGGCCTGGCGGGTCCGATCCATGGCCTATGTCCCCCAGAGCCATGAAGGGGCGTTTCCCTATACCGTGCTCGATATGGTGTTGATGGGGCGGACGGCTCACCTGCCTTTTTTTTCGTCTCCCGGGCGGCAGGACGCGGCGGTGGCCCTGGATGCCCTGGACAAGGTGGGGATCGTCGCCATGAGGGACAGGCCCTTTACCATGCTCAGCGGCGGGGAGAGGCAGCTTGTCCTGATTGCCAGGGCGCTGGCCCAGGAAACGCCGGTGATCGTCATGGATGAGCCCACGGCCCATCTGGATTTCAGCCATGAATTCATTGTTCTTGAAACCATCACGGCACTTGTGCGGGAAAAGGGGCTTGCCGTGATCATGGCCACCCATTTCCCCAACCACGCCTTTTATTTTGAAAACCACGGGATTGATACACAGGTGGCCATGCTCCGCCATGGAGGTTTTATACGGTCGGGCACCCCTGAAGCGGTTCTGACACGGGAATACATTCATACACTCTACGGCATTGATTCCACCATCGTCACATTCGATCAGAACGGACGGACCCGGAAACACGTGATCCCGGTCAAAGGAGACAGGGTATGAACAGGGTTATAACGATTTGCGCGGCGTTAATTATAGGGACGGTCATCAGTGCCTATGCCGGCCGGGACACCCGGATCGTCGTCGATTGCACGGGACGATCCGTCGCCGTTCCCGTAACGGCAGGACGGATAGCCTGTTTGTATGCGTTTGCCGGGCATGTCGTCACCATGATGGGGCGGGGAAACGATATAGTCGCCGTCTCCAAAGGATTGATGCGGGATTCCCTTCTTCTTGAGATCTGTCCGGCCATCCGTGAGGCAAGGGTCCCCAAATCCCAGGGGGGCATCAATGTGGAAGAGCTGGTCAAAGCAAAACCGGATCTTGTGTTTCTGTCCGGTGATGTGGGTCGGGACCCCGGTGAAACCGGCAAGCTTGACGCCTTTCATCTGCCCTGGCTGGTGGTGGACTATGCCGGCATGGACGAACAGAAGAACGCCGTGGCCATGATCGGAGAGGCGTTGGGCACACAAGGCGGGGCGAAGGCTTACCTGTCGTATTACAATGAATGCATGGACCGGATCTCAACCGGCCTTTCGACCCTTCCTCGAAATCAAAAGGTTCGGGTTTATCATTCGGTGAACGAAGCCGACAGAACGGCCATTCCCAACAGCCTTTCCACCCAGTGGCTGGATGCCGTCGGCGTGATCAATGTGGCGGGACAAAACGAGGGCACCCTCTCCGGCGACAAATACCGGGTGGGTATGGAACAGATTCTGATCTGGAATCCCGATGCGATTCTGGTCAATGAGCCGTCGGTGAAACATCTGATGCTTTCGGACACCCGGTGGTCTGCATTGAAGGCGGTGCAGGGGAAACGGGTTTATCTTCTTCCCATCGCGATATCCAGATGGGGGCATCCCGGTTCCGTGGAAACGCCGCTTGCCATGCTTTGGGCCGTAAAGACCTTTTATCCGGACCGGTTTGAACATATCGATATGGCCCAGGAAACCCGGGATTTCTATCGGCGTTTTTTTGATTATGCTCTGAGCGACACACAGATTGAGCAGATTCTCGCGGGCAGACTCAAACGGAAACCCAAAAGATAAAACAGGAATTGAGTAGGGGGTGTGACCATGAACTATCTGCTGTGCATCGATGATACGGACCAGTTGGACGGACCGGGGACAGGCCATCTGCTCCAGGCCTTGTGCGAAACCCTGGCGGTCAGGGGCTGGTGCGGCAGCTCGCCGATTTCCAGGCACCAGCTGTTTGTGCATGAGGCCATTCCCTATACCTCACACAACAGCAGCTTGTGCAGTGCCCTTTCGGTGACGCATGACAACGTTGAGGACCTGATCGATTTTTGTGGCCGTTTCCTCGAAGAAAAAAGCGCACCGGGCTCTGATCCCGGATTGTGCCTGGTGCGCCGGGATATCAACGACCGCCAACGGCTGATCGATTTCGGCAATCGGGCCAAATGGTCCGTGCTGACCAAGGACGACGCCTATAAATTGGCCCGCGATCTTAAGATTCATCTTTCGGAACACGGGGGCACCGGGCAGGGGGTCGTGGGGGCGCTGGCCGGTGCGGGGCTTCATCTTTCCGGCGAAGACGGCCGTTTCAGGGGCTGGTATCACCTGGGGCGTGAGGGATCATCGTTTTACGTGAAAGATCTGGTCGCCTATCCGTTTATCGATTCGATTCAAAGCGAATCCGGTGAGGTGCTTTCCGAAGACACCCTGGTCCGCCTGGGCGGGGATGAATTAAAGCTGATTCTGAAAAACGGACGGCAGGTTCTTCCGGTTACCCGGACCCCCTCAGGCTGGAAAACCCTGACGAAAAAAGAAGTCAAAAAATATTGAAACCAAGGGGCCGCCTGTTTACCGCTTGCAGGGTCTGGGTGGTCAGCCCGGCTCATGGCTGTGATCGTGATTATGATCGTGATCGTGAACGACGGTTACGGGCTGAAAGCCCTTGGCGCGTCGGGTGCAGACGGGACAGCCCTGCATGCTTAAAGGGGCTTCGAGATTGCTTTCCCTTAGCAGGGCCTCGTTTTGGAACAGGTCGATTGTGGCGCTGTCGGCCTTGACGGCGCCGTGATGGATCACGATGGTGCGTTCGCACAGTTCCATGGCCAGGTCCAGGTCGTGGGTGGCGATGATTTTGGTGTGGTGAAAGCCCGAAAGCAGTGAGATCAGCCGCCGCCTGGCCCGGGGGTCCAGATTGGAGGACGGCTCGTCCATGACCAGAATGTCCGGGGACATGGCCAGCACCGTGGCAATGGCCACGCTTCGCTTTTCGCCGCCGGACAGCTTGTAGGGCGGGCGTTTGGCCAGGTGGGTCATGCCGACCGTATCAAGGGCCCGGTTAACCCTTTTTTCGACCTCCTCATCGGGCAGTCCGAGATTCAAGGGGCCGAAGGCCACATCATCGAACACCGTGGGCATGAACAGCTGATCGTCGGGGTCCTGGAACACCATGCCCACGGACCGCCGCACCGCGTTGATGTTTTCCCGGGTGAGGGGGAAATCACCGATGCGCAGCTCACCTTTTGAAGGAATCAGGTAGCCGTTCAGATGCTGCAACAGGGTGGATTTGCCCGCTCCGTTGGCACCGACCACCGCCACGGATTCGCCGTGGGTGATCCGGAAGGTGATCCCTTGGAGGGCCGCGGTGCCGTCCGGGTAGGCGAAATGAAGATTTTTGGCTTCGACGATGTGGTGGCTCATGAAAACAACTCCGTAATCAGTTGCCCGAGAAACTGCGGAACAGGGGTAAGACGCAGGGTGATGAACAGGGCGGACCAGCCGAGAACAAAGACGGCCTCCCGGGTGCGGAAGGCCATGGGACGGATTATGCGGATATGGCCGTTAAACCCCCGGCAGCGCATGGCCAGATGAATGCGCTGGGCCCGGTCCAGGGTGCGGAGCAGCAGATGGCCGATCATCGAACCGAAAATCCGAAGCCCCCGGCCTTTGCCGTTGAATGAACGCAGGGCCCTTGCCCGGACCATACGGCCCCCTTCTTCCATTAAAACGAAAATATACCGGTACAGAAACAGAAGCTGGACAACGAAGGGACGGGGGACCCCCAGTTTTTCAAGCCCCATGCACACGGTATGAAACCCGGTCAGGGAAATGAGGACGAGGGCGGCGCTGACGGTCAGGGCAAAGCGGACCATGATCGACACGAACGACACCATGCCGCCTGTCACGGGCAGGGGCCCCAGATGATTGATGACGGTCTGGTCGAGCAGCGGGTTGAAGATGCCGACAAAGATCGCAAAGGGCGAGACCAGAATGATTTTTCGGATCAGATAGCGTCCGGGCAGACCGCCCCAGGCTGTCAGGACGAGAGGGTAAAGCGCGAAGGGCATCAACGCGGCGATGTCGTATTTGCCGTAGGACAATACGGTTCCGATGAACACCAGGGTGGTGATCAGCTTGGCCCGGGGATCCAGGCGGTGCAGCGGGCTGTTCCCGGCGGCCAGTGTGTCCAGATGGCCGATATCAAACAGGTGGGTGTCGAGTTTCGTCATGCCGCTGCTGCCGTGGAAACGAAGGAGCCGGACAACGGCTCCTTCGTTTGAATCAGATCGGAAACCATCAGGCTTCTTTACGTCGTTTGAGAGTAAAACCGATGAGGCTGGCGATCAGAAGGGTCAGGGCGCCGCCCACCAGGCCGGACACAGAGGTTCCTGCATCCACGGCGGGCCATGACGATTCGCCGCCTTCGGCGCCCTCACTTCCGCTTTTGAACGCATAGTCCGGAAGAACGGCGGTTTTTTCCTGGAGTCCGGAAAGGGACGAATAGATGGTTTGATCGGGCGTGGCGAGTTCTTCATGGCCCGAGGTCCTGGCCATGGACCACTCCAGGCCGTCGGGGTGGGCCGAGGCGAACCAGCTCAGGGCTCCGCCGGTAAGAACGGCCACGCCGAGGAGGCCGATAAGAACCTGTCTGATCGAGAGGTTGCCCAGGGGCCGGGAGGGATCGGCGCTCAACAGCTCCGGACGGGCCTTGAACACGAACAGCACCACGGCGGCGGTGGCCAGGCCTTCGACCAGGCCGATGGCCAGATGAATGGGCAGCATCATCATCATGAACGTGCCAAAGGGCAGCTCGGAGATGCCCGAGGCCACGGTTTCGAGTACCACGAAAAAGGCACCCAGTTGAAGGCCGACGATGGCTGAGACGATGGCGGCAACGGTGATGCGGCCCCTGGTGGGAACGGTTCCGGCCAGAGGCTTGTAGATCAGGGGATAGGCGATAAAACAGGGAAAAAATCCCAGGTTAAAGATGTTGCATCCCAGGGCCAGCAGACCTCCGTCGGCAAAAAAGAAGGCCTGGATGGTCAGTACCGAGGCCAGGGTCAGAAAGGCCGCATGGGGCCCCAGCAGGATGGCGAGAATCAGCCCGCCGCCCAGATGGCCGCTGGATCCGGTGCCAGGGATGGTGAAGTTGATCATCTGGGCCGCGAAGATAAAGGCGCCCAGAACACCCATCAGGGGCACCTTGGCGTCATCCAGATCATTCCGTACTTTGTTCGAACTCCAGGCGATCAATCCGGCGGCGGCGGCCCACAGGGCGCCTCCGGTTGCGGGTGAAATCAGTGCATCGGCCATGTGCATAATCGTTTCTCCTTGATAATCAGGGTTGTTTCCGGAGGCCTGCGCGGCGCGTGCAAAAAAAACCACGCAAGGTCGGCAAAAGGGTGAAGCGTTCCTTCGTGGAAACGAATGACGGTCATGGATGTCGAAAAAACCGATGCAGACTTCGTGTCCGCTTTGTGACCGTATTCCTAATATTAACCGCCGGGCTCTGTCAACGGTTATTTTGAAACACCGTTTATGGCCACAAACAAACCGCCCCGCCTGCCGACCGAATGCGGGCTTCGGTAAAGATTCCGGTTGACCGGTCAAATACGTACGGTGTGTGTTGCGCGGTCGTACGTCCTGTGGTAAGCTTATTTCATCATACGACGAACGTCGGAATTTACCTGAAGGCACCCCGGAAAACACGGGAGGTTCATATGAAAACAGTGACACCCACCGAATTGAGGACCAATATTTATAAAATCCTCGATGAAATTTTGGAAAACGACATGCCGATCGATGTGATCCGAAAAGGCAAGCGGCTGCGAATTGAACCGGTACAACGGAAAGACAAACTGTCAAAATTGATCAGGCGCCCTGACTGTGTGGTTGGTGATCCCGCCGATTTAGTTGATCTTTCGTGGGAAGGCGAGGTAAAACTTGATTTACCTTGATACCCATGTGGTGGTCTGGCTCTATGGTGGAAACCGGGAGCAGTTAAGTCCTGTGGCCATTGATTTGATTCGAAACAATGATTTGTTTGTCTCGCCAGTGGTTCTTCTTGAATTGACCTATCTCAATGAAATTGGTCGAATTCGTGTGGCGGCATTGGACCTTGTTTCCGATCTGAGCAATCGAATCGGTCTATCAATCTGCCGCAAGAATTTTAATGACGTGATCGTTTCATCCCTCTCCCTGACATGGACTCGGGATCCCTTCGATCGGATGATTACCGGTCATGCCGGACTGGACCGGACGATTCTGGTCACTCGGGACCAGACCATCCTAAGCCATTATTCCCAAGCCCGCTGGTAAGGGGTTGATATCGTAACATGACGGGGGGTATAACGCCATGACCGACCATCACGATGACGCAGACATGTACCGGGCCGTGTTTGAAAACACGGGGACGGGCACCATCATCATCGATCACGACCTGACCATTCTTTTCTGCAACGCCACCTTCGAAGCCATGACCGGCTACAGCAAAGACGAGATCCAGAACCGGATGAAATGGTCCCAGTTCGTGGCTCCCGAGGATCTTGAGCGGATGCGGCGCTATCATTACGGTCGCCGCGAGCCGGGTAACACCGTTCCCACCGAGTATGAATGCCGGGTTATCGACAAGGCGGGCCATCTCCGCTATATCGACATGAAGGTGGGGGTGATTCCCGGGACCGTGAAAAGCGTGGCTTCGTTCAACGACATCACCGAACGCAGGCTGGCCGAGAAGAATCTCCGGGAAAGCGAGTCCAAGCTGTCGGCCATCGTCGAGACCTTTGTGGGGTTCATCTACATCACCACGCGGGACAAACGGCTGGAATTCATGAACCGGACCCTGATCGAGCATCGGGGCGGCGATGCGGTGGGTCAGCTCTGCCACCGTGTAATCTACGGTCTGGACGAGCCCTGCCCCTGGTGTGCGGATCCCCAGGTATTCGACGGTCATACGGTGCGTCTTGAAATGAAAAACCCCTTGGACGACCGCTGGTATCTGTCGGTGCGTACGCCCATTTTCGGCGGCGACGGTCGGGTGGAGAAGGTGCAGTCCATTCTTCTTGACATCACGGATCGAAAGCTGACCGAAGAGGCCATCAGCGAAAGCGCCGAACATCTGAAGAACGAAAACCTCCGCCTGCGATCCGAGATCCGCGAGCGCTACCGATTCGGCGATATCATCGGCAAGAGCAAGGTGATGCAGGATGTGTACGAACTGATCGTCAAGGCGGCGGCCACCAACGCCCATGTGATGATCTACGGGGAGTCGGGCACGGGCAAGGAGCTGGTGGCCCGGGCCATCCACAAACTCAGTGAGCGGCGCGATTATCCCTTTGTCCCCGTCAACTGCGGGGCCATCAGTGAAAATCTCAGTGAAAGCGAGTTTTTCGGCTACAAGAAGGGGGCCTTCACCGGGGCCAACGAAGACAAGAAGGGGCTTCTCGATGCGGCGGATAACGGGGCCCTCTTTCTCGACGAGATCGGAGAGATCAACCTGGCCATGCAGGTCAAGCTGCTACGGGCCATCGAGGGCGGCGGGTACACCCCGGTGGGCGGGAGCCGGGTCTCCAAGCCCAACATCAGGATCATCGCGGCCACCAACCGGAACCTTAAGCAGCTGGTGAAAAGCGGCATGATGCGCGAGGATTTTTATTATCGCATCCATATCATTCCCATCACGCTGCCCCCCTTGCGGGAACGCAAGGAGGACCTGCCCCTCCTGATCGATCATTTCATCGCGACATTTTCGGGGGACACCGAGGCCCCTCCCGTCACGGGCCGGCTGATCGAAGCCTGCAACCGCCATCACTGGCCCGGCAATGTCCGGGAACTCCAGAATGTCATCAACCGCTATGTGACCCTTAGAACCATCGATGTGCTGGACAGTCGGGACGCCGGGGATCGGGAAACGCCGGTCAGGACACTTCCGCCGGCCGATTCGGGGGGCGGGCTGGCCAAACGGATCGGGGTCTATGAAAAACAGGTGATCCTCGAGGCCCTGGAGGCAACCCGCTGGCATAAAATCAAGGCTGCCGAGCGCCTGGGTATTCATCGCAAAACCCTGTTCACCAAGATGCGACAGTATGGATTGAAATAGCCCCGTTGTGTGGCGCCTGCGTAACGTTTGTTTGTAAACCCTCGAACTTTATGGGCTATTCCGCCTGCCTTCGGAAATAATGTGGCGATTTAGCCACGTCTTCTGCGTTGGGGCCAATCGGTCTCATTGCCCTTTTATTTTATTATTAATATATAAATTCGAGATGTTATATGGCAACCTCCCCGTGGCACGCCCCTTGCTCTTAGAGAGGCCGAGGTCAACGCAACCCATTCACACATCGGGTGCCCGGGCATCCAAGGAGGATCGTATGACATTGTTTCAGGAATACAGACGAAAACTCGTGACCGCAGACCAGGCCGTAACCGTGGTCCAATCCGGAGACTGGGTCGATTACGGGGCCTTCTGCTGTGCACCCGAATGCCTGGATGAGGCCCTGGCCGCCCGAGGGGACGGTCTTAAGGATGTGAAGATCCGTGCCCTGGCCTTTCCAGGAACGGCACGGGTCGCGTCGGACACGTCGGCTTCGGACGGTTTCGTCTACAACAGCTGGCATTTCAGCGGTCCCGAACGCAAGAACCACGACGATGGCCGGTGCCACTTCATTCCTTTCGTGTATCATGAGGGCCCTTCCCATTACCGGCAGAACCTGCACACGGATGTGGCCATGGTCCGGGTGGCTCCCATGGACGGGGCCGGGTATTTCAATTTCGGCATCGCCAATTCCTTTCAGCGGGCCATCATCGAAAACGCCCGGACGGTCATCGTGGAGGTCAACTCACTGATGCCGAGGTGCCTGGGCGGGGCCGCCGAATCGGTCCACCTGTCCGAGGTGGATTATATCGTCGAGTCCGACGACCGGAACCTTCTGGTGCTGCCGGACGCCAGGATCAGCCCCATCGACGAAGCCATCGCAGCCCAGGTGGTTGCGCAGATGGAAGACGGTTCCTGCCTTCAACTGGGGATCGGCGGCCTGCCCAACGCCGTGGGCAAGCTGATCGCCGATTCGGATCTGAAGAACCTGGGGGTTCATACGGAAATGCTGGCCGATGCCTATCTGGACATGGTCGAAAAGGGCAAGATCACCAACAGTGAAAAGGCCATGGACAAGGGAAAGATGGTCTACACCTTCGCCCTGGGCAGCAACCGGCTCTATGATTTTCTGGACAACAACCCGGCCTGCGCCTCCTACCCGGTGGATTACACCAACACCCTTTCCGCCATTTCGGCGAACCCGAAGGTGGTGTCCATCAACAACGCCCTCGAGATCGATCTTTTTGGCCAGGTGTCGTCGGAATCTTCGGGTTTCCGCCACATCACCGGCACCGGAGGTCAGTTTGACTTCGCCTACGGCGCCTATCATTCCAAGGGTGGGAAATCTTTTATCTGCCTGTCGTCCACGGTGTCGGACAAACACGGCAACATCAGCTCCCGGATACGGCCGGTGTTCGATCCCGGCACCATCGTGACTCTTCCCCGGACCATCACCCACTATGTGGTTACCGAATACGGCATGGTCAATCTCAAGGGCAAGTCTACCTGGGAGCGGGCCGAGGCCCTGATCAGCATCGCCCATCCCGCCTTCCGCAGTGAACTGATCGCCGAAGCCGAGCGGATGAACATCTGGAGCCCGGCCAATCGCAAGGATGTGGCCTACGGCACGATTCGCGCCTGCGCCTGATAAGGTTATGCGGCAGACGAGAGAATTCGTCTGCCGCAACTTCTGCTTGAAATGGGGGTGAATCGGTCTTTCACGGCTCATGGAGCCTGGAAGAATTCCTGATCAAAGGGGAAGATCGATGCGAGCCGTGTGAAGTCCTTGTCCTTGTGGAGAAGAAGGGCCTTGTTTTCATGGGCGATTGCGGCGATACAGCAGTCAATGGGGCTTCTCACCGTAATCCCTTTTCGACGTGAATCAAAAAACATCCGTGCCGCAGTCGTCCATGTTTTTTCGGTTGTTTCGAGATAATACTGGGTTGACAGATAGTCTTCAAGCAGGCCCCATTCATGTTCGTTTTTGGCGCCTTGAAGCAGTTCAAGTTGCGTGAACCGGCAGAAAACCACGATTCCGTTTTGCGTCTTATCTCGAAACGATGAGACCAACGATCCACTGGAATCTTTCAGGATATCAATCCACAGGGACGTATCGACAAGGATCATCCCCGCAGTCCCCTTAGATTTTTGTGGTTGAAGTCATCGTAGAATTCAATTTTTCCCGCCAGCGAGGTCAGATCTTTTCGTTTTTTCAGTTTAATAAACGTTCTCAGGGCCTCGTGTATCAGGTCTTTTTTTGTTCTTTCGTTGCTGAGCGAAAAGGCCTCTTTGAGTAATTCATCGTTCAGATCAATGTGCGTTTTCATAATGATAATCTCCTTGCTCCGATTATACACATCATGGACGTGTGTTCAAACACGAATTTTGAGCGAAGGCGCATGAAATCGGCTTCGGTCAATACTCCCTGACGATGCGGAAGCCGGTGTTGTCGCTGCGGGTCAGGGGCTCGGCCGAGTCCCGGGCCGATGAGCGGCAGGATCGGGCGCTCCGGTCCAGGCTGCCGCCGCGTTTGACCTTGCGGGTGCCGGCGGCAGGGCCTTCGGGGTTGTTTTTCGGGCTGATTTGGTAGTAGGTTTCCGAATACCAGTCCTCGCACCATTCGAACACATTGCCGTACATGTCGTAAAGTCCCCAGCGGTTGGGGTGCTTTTCGCCCACGGGACGGGTGCGGCCGCCGGCGTTTTCGCTCATCCAGGCGTAGGCGGTCAGGGCCCGGGGTCGGTCCCCGAAGTGATAGGCGCCGGTGCTGCCGGCCCGGGCGGCGTATTCCCATTCGGCCTCGGTGGGAAGGCGGTAGGCCTGGGTGTTTTCAAGGCGGTTCAGGGCCTCGACAACGAGGCGGGCCTGCTGCCAGGACACCGATTCCACGGGGCGCTGATCCCCGTTGAACCGGCTGGGATTTTCTTTCATGAGGGTCAGATACTGTTTTTGGGTGACTTCATGGATGCCCAGATAAAAGGGGCGGTCGATGGTTACGGCATGACGGGGGGTCTCGTCGGGCCGGGCGTTGCAGACCGTGCATTCGGCCCGGGTGGCCTCCCCCATGATGAAACTGCCCGACGGGATCAGGACAAACTCCATGCCGATACTGTTCTGCCACCGTTCGAGGGCGACCGGGCGCTGCGCCGTGTCCTGTGAACAGGCCGCAAGGAGAATCGCCGGAATGCCGGAAAAAACAAGGGCTCTGATGACGGGAACAAGACGGGACCTCGGGGCGCGCAACAAACCTATCATCATCGGGATTTCCTGCTGTTACCGGTTCAGTGTTTGGGCCTAAGGGGCCGGATTCGAAAACGATTCAACAACAGTGCCGATCATACCAGAATCGATCCGGACCGTGAAGGAAAATGTCGGACGGCCCCGCCGCCCGTCGGAATCGAATATCCCGACCCACCAACCAATCCGTTGAATCACAAGGTCCCTGTTAGCTAATCCCTTCCGACTAACTATGCCGGATCCGTTTTTTTTCAGGAATCAGCGTGTCGAACCGTGCAAAGGCCGCATCGTCCAGCAGGGCCGAAAACCGCCGTCCGCCCCGGCTTTCACGCTTGTAGTAACGAAGGCATTCCCGGGCCAGGGTGATCACCTGGTCTTCGGAATAAAGGCCGGACAGCTCCCGGGCCAGGCGGGGGTGGCGGCCCAGCCTTCCGCCCAGCAGAACCCGGTAACCCTGAACGTGTGTCTCCAGTGTTCCCGAGGGACAGGCCCGGACACAGGCCCCGCAGTACAGGCAGGCCGAACAATCGATCGTCGGTCCCGAACCGTTGGAATCGAGGTTTACGGCCTGTTCCCTGCACGACTCGGTACAGGCGAGGCATTTCAGGCATTCGGCCTGCCCTGTCCGGGGAACCTGGGCGCCGATGATACCGATATCCCTGATCTGGGGTTGGGAACAGGCATTGGGGCAGAAGGACACGCTGACCCGGAATTCGTGGTGGAATTTCAGGGGCTCCGCGACATGACTCCGGAGAAAGGTCAAGAGGTCCTCCCGGTTGAACAGGGCCTCGAGCCTGGTAACCAGACTGTCTTGTGGGACACATCTGTTTGGACAGCCGCCGGATCCGAAACAGGTTTCAAGCTGGTAGCCCTTGATCTGCCGGTCCATGGATTTCAAAAAGCGGTTGCGGGCGGCATGAACGTCGGCAAGACTGACCGATGGCCGACCCTTTTCCAGGGCTTCGGTTTCCACCCGCTGCCGGACTTTTTTCCGCACGAAAAACGGGATCTTTATGATTTCGGCTTCCGCCTCGGGGCTCCACTGCATGGCTGTTCTCCTCATCGGTTCTCCCGTCCCAGGCCGGGAGGGGTCACGGGGTGGTTTCGTTTCATTTTTTATTAGGGAACGTATCAGGGGTTGGGGTTTCAGGCATTGACTTAAATCAAGGATCGGTCGATGATGGCACGATGTGTGCTGATATCTGAGCTTTCGTTTTTGCGGTATGGCCGACCCATCGGGCGGTCATTATTAATTAATGGAAGGAGACAAACCCTATGACTCGGAAGACCGTCAGTGAAACCTCGGTAACCATTTCCCATTTGATGCAGCCCCAGGACGCCAACCCGGCGGGTCTGGTTCACGGCGGGGTGATCATGAAAGAAATCGACAATGCGGCCGGCGTCGTCGCGGCCCGCCATTCCCGGAAGATTCCGGTGACCGCCTCCATCGACCGGATCGATTTTTTCAACAAGGTCTACGTGGGCAGCTATGTGACCTTCAAGGCCAGTATCAATTATGCCGGGCGAAGTTCCATGGAAATCGGGGTCCGGGTGGATGCCGAGGATCTTCTGACCGGCGAGGTCCGCCATGTGGCCTCGGCCTACCTGACCTTCGTGGCTTTGGGGCTTGAAAAAGGGGACGCGGTGCCCGGACTGATCCTTTCAACCGACGATGAAAAACGGCGGAACGCCGAAGCCATTGCCCGGAAAAAGACCTGGATGGCCCTGAAAACCATTCAGGACAAGGATCAGAAAGCCCGGGAACTCTTGCGCAAAAAGCTGGATGCCGACGGGCTGGATGATCTTTAGGGCTTTTCATCGGAAATAATTCATTCTGGTTATGCACTTCCCTCAAGTTGGAGGTGATTTTTCAATTGTTAAACCACCCGTTCGCG
>NZ_BAAHXV010000028.1:0-61978 GCF_054657895.1 Desulfatiferula olefinivorans
GAATAATTTTTGCCTGTCCCCTGTTCCCTGTTCCTCCTATAGTACTCTTTATGCATAGTAACCCCTCATATTATTAATACGGCACTGTCTTTCCTTGAAAAACAACCATCTCACCCAATTCCGGCATAGTTCTTTTAATATTGCCCGTAACGGCTGTCAATGCGTCATCCATTTGCTGTTCAAACAAAGCCCTTGCCTTTTTATGTGTTCGTTTTGGTAACTTTTTAAGCCCGGCGTCTTTCATTTGTTTGATCATCTGCTCCGCCCCTTGCGGACTTCCTCGAAATACAAAATGTATCTTTTTTAAAGCTGCTTCGACCATGTCATCTGATGCCATATTAGCCATGGCCTGAGCCAATTCTTTATCAAGCCCTTTGATAACATTTTTAATATTATCTCCGGTATAGTGTGAATAATTCTTCAGCTCAAACTTACGCCCTCCATCAGCTACAACATCCACGTACCTCTGAGTATTTGCTAATGAAACACTTTTTTCAAGAGCTTCCACATTTTTTTCAGCATCTCTTAAATCATCCAGAAAATCAAGCTGATGGAACAGGCCTTTTATAAAGCCGGTATTATAACTTGACGTTGCTTCATTAAAAAGGAGTTTTCCCATATCACCATACAGACGTCCACTGATATTTGCCGCATCATGGAATTCATCCAAATTACCAATTAAATTGAAATACTTATACGATTTGGAGTCAAATCTTTATTCTTGACAACTCCTCCAAAATCCCATCAAATAGTCGCTTTAATTCCAAATCCTCTTCCATTTTCAACCGCAATCGTTTCCGTGAAATGCTGACAGAGCTGTCGCCGACATGGCCAAGGAGGTATTTACCGATGTCGGGTTGTTTGATGTTGCGGAGACGATCTTTTATGACCGGGTCGCATCATTCAGCAGAAACCGCCAGACCGGAACCACGTCAATCTTTCCGGAATCAACCGGTATCTGTTCTTCCTCGTGACGTGTTACAATAATGCCCTGGGACAGTTTCAGTTCGGCCATGGCTTCGGCAAGCGCGGTGGTCTCACGCTTTCGGGTTAGCGGGTCGGCCATCGATTCACAGACCTGAACAAGCAGGCGAGACGGGTCTTGCCGTCCGGCGATGAAATCAACTTCCCGGCCCGCTCTGGTCTTGTAGTAAAAGATGTCCGGTGTAACCCGACGCAGGGCGATGAATACCAGATTTTCCAGAAGATGACCTGAATTGACTAGAATCCCGGAGCTGATCGATGTCACCAGAGAGTGATCGACACAATAAATCTTCTTAGGGTTGGTGTTGGCCCGGGCCAGTGAGGCGTCAAAGATGCGCACCGTGAACAGAACAAAGGCATCTTCGAACCATTCGAGATAATCCGAGACGGCTGATTTCGGCGCTTTATGGCCCAGAGATTTCAAATAATTGGTCAGGTTGTTGATGGAATAGAGAGACCCTGTATTGTCCACCAGCCAATGAGCCAGTTCTGCAACCGCCCTGGGGTGAGAGATATCATGGCGTTCGACGAGATCGCGGAACAGCATTGCGTTAAAATACTCCTGGTGGGTCTTTAGCCTCAATATCCGGTCGAGACCTGCAACCTCGGGAAAACCGCCGGTTTCCCAATACTCCTCGAATGCTTTCTGAATGGTCAAACGTTTTTTGGTCGAGAATGGACCGTCGCTCGCAATCCCTTTGAAATCGAGAAACTCACGAAATGAAAACGGAAACATTTCCCAGGACAGCGCCCGCCCGCGCATCTGGGTCGCAATCTCCCGGGAGAGCATCTGAGCCGACGATCCGGTGATATACACCTCACACGTTTCCGTGCGCATCAAACGGTCAATGAAGGGCTCCCAGCCGGATACGACCTGGATTTCATCAAAAAAGCAATAAACCTTTTCGGTGTTCTTTTTTTCCGGATAGAGCGAGAAATAGGCCTCCAGGATCACACCCAGGTTTTTGTGCTGCAAGCTGTGAAGCCTGTCATCGAAAAAGTTCAGATAGAGAATGTTCTGACGGGAAACGCCGGAGTCCTCCAGTTTTTTCATCAGCTGAAACATAAATGTCGACTTGCCGCCGCGTCGTACACCGATGCAAACCGTGGCTTTGCCCGGAACCTGTGAGACAGCAACCCGTCTGGGCACACCTGTCGACAGGTTCCTCTCCTGAAAATTGAGGATTATTTCTTTAAGCATGTCCATCATGACGAAACCTCCGGCTGTCAATTTTTCCAGTCAATGTTGAAACTGGTAATAATTATTGCCGGTTTCGCTATAAAATGGCAAGGATTTTTCCTGGATGTGCGGGAACCGTGTTTGGCGAGAAGTTTTTGAGAGAAGCCCGTTCAACGATGATGTGAAACCAGTGATGCATGATGGGATAAAATATTTTTTCGGAGGCCCGTAGGTACCCTCAGATCCATTCCCGCAAAAAGCCTTCATCAAGGGATGGGAATCGTGGTACATTGGGGTATCTTTTGTCCCTGCCCGCCTGATCCGGTCGTTTGATTCGCCGGTCAGCCGTGCCAATTGAAAAAAACGAGGTACGAGGCCATGAAGCAAGACGCCGATGTGATCATTGTGGGGGGCGGCCCGGCCGGGCTGTTCGCCGCCCATTACCTGTGCGAGCACAGCGACCTTGACATACTTTTGATCGAAAAGGGGAAAACGGCCTTACAGAGGCGCTGCCCCAATGCCAAGACCGGCAGGTGCATGAAATGCGACCCCTGCCATATTCTTTCGGGGATCGGAGGCGCGGGGCTGTTTTCCGACGGCAAGCTCAACTACATCCCCAAACTGGGCAAGACCGATCTCACCCAGTTCATGCCCCGAAGCGAAGCCCAGGCCCTCATCGACGAGACCGAGGCGATTTTCAACCGGTTCGGCATGGACGGCGAGGTCTACCCCACGGACATGCCGAAAGCCGAGGCCATCCGCAAGACCGCCAAGCAAAACGGCATCAACCTTCTGATCATCAAGCAGAAGCACCTGGGCAGCGACCATCTGCCCTCCCACATCGCCCGGTTTCATGATCATCTGATTGCAAACAAGGTCCGCATCCACACCGACGAGGAAGCCCTGGACATCCGGGTGACCGAGGGCCGCGTCACCGGGCTGGTCACAAACAAGGCCGAATACAAGGCCCCGAACCTGATCCTGGCCCCGGGGCGGGTGGGGGCCGAATGGGTGTCGAAACAGGCCCAGGCCTTAGGGGTCGGCCTCAGTCAGCGGGGCATCGAAATCGGGGTGCGGGTGGAGGTTCACAACGACATCATGCAGGACCTGTGCAAGGTGATCTACGACCCCACGTTTTTCATCCGGACGCCAAAATACGACGATGAAACCCGGACCTTCTGCACCAACCGGGGAGGATTTGTCTCCACGGAGAGCTACAAGAACTTCGTCTGTGTCAACGGCCATGCCCTGATGGACCGCAAGTCCGACAACACCAACTTCGCTTTTCTGTCCAAGGTGATTCTCACCGAACCGGTGACCGACAACCTGGCCTACGGCGAATCCGTGGGCTACCTGTCCTCACTGATCGGCGGCGGCAAACCGATTCTCCAGCGGTTCGGGGACCTCAAACGGGGACGGCGAAGCACCTGGTCCCGCATCCGCAACAGCTACATCGAGCCCACCCTGCCCGATGTGGTCTGCGGCGACATCGCCATGACCCTGCCCGAACGGATTCTGACCAACCTTGTCGAAGGGCTGGAGAAACTCGACCGGGTCGTCCCAGGGGTCACCAACGACGAGACCCTGCTTTACGCCCCGGAAATCAAGTTCTTTTCCACCCAGATCGACAGCTCAAACGATCTGGAAACCGAAATAAACGGGATGTTTATCGCGGGCGACGGCCCCGGGGTGGCGGGAAACATCGTATCCGCCGCAGCCACGGGGCTGATTCCGGCCAAGGCCATTGTCCGGCGAATGAGGGCATCGTAAAACGGGATTATGAGTGAAGCGGGTCAGTCTATGCCCAGCTTTTCACAGCGGTAGCGCATGGATCGGAAGGTGATGTCGAGGAGCCGGGCGGCCTTGCTCTTGTTGCCGCCGGTGCATTCGAGGGCCTTCTGAATGTAGGCTTTTTCGATGGCGTTCATCACGTCGTCGAGCTGGACCCCGTGCTCCACGTCCTGGAGGTCGAAGCGGCGATTGGGCACCCCTTCGATCCAGCGGCGTTTGTAGGAAGACAGAGACAGACTTTCGGGCAGAATGATGTTGGTGGTGGACAGGGCCACACTGCGTTCGATCAGGTTTTCCAGTTCCCGCACGTTGCCGGGAAAATCGTATTTGGTCAGAAGCTCCACGGCGTAGGACGATATCTTGGTGATGTCCTTACCCATCTCCCGGGAATACTTGTCGAGGAAAAACTGGGCCAGGGCCTTGAGATCGCTTTTGCGTTCACGCAGGGCGGGCACCTTGATTTCGATGACGTTCAGGCGGTAGAACAGATCCTCGCGGAAGTTGCCGGCCATCACCTCTTCCTCGAGTTTCTTGTTGGTGGCGCTGATGATGCGGATGTCCACGTCCACATCCTTGGTGTCCCCCACGGGCTTGAAGGACCGCTGCTGAACGGCCCGCAGCAACTTGACCTGGAGCGGCATGGTCAGCTCGCCGATTTCATCGAGGAAAATCGTTCCGCCGTGGGCTTCTTCGAACAACCCCTTCTTGTCCGTGCTGGCCCCGGTGAACGAGCCTTTCTTGTGGCCGAACAGCTCGCTTTCCATCAGGGTTTCGGGGATGCCGCCGCAGTTGACCGTCACAAAGGGTTTGTGCTTCCGGTCGCTCAGATGGTGAATGGAGCTGGCGATCAGTTCCTTGCCGGTGCCGCTCTCACCGGTGATCATCACGTTGGTTCTGGCCCGGGCCACCTGCTCGATCAGGGTGTAAATGCGCTTCATGGCCGGACTGTCGCCGATCATGGAATCAAAATGAAGGTGACTTCGGGTCTCCTCGGCCAGATCCTCTTTCTCCCGCTCCGAGGTTTTCAGGGCAAGAGCCCGGGCGATGGTGGCCTTGAGTTCGGTATTGTCAAAGGGCTTGGGCACATAATCGTAGGCCCCGTCGTTCATGGCTTCGACGGCGGTTTCCGTGGTGGCGTAAGCGGAAATCAGAATCACCACGGTTTCGGCCTGACGTTTTTTCGCGGCCCGCAGCACGTCCAGCCCGGACAGGTCTCCCAGTCTTATATCGGTCAGCACCAGATCGTAAAGATGCTTTGTGATCAGGGCCAGGGCGTCTTTGCCGTTCTCGGCACAATCCACACGGTATCCGGCCTTGACAAGCATCAGCTCGAGAAATTCCCGCATGCTGAGTTCATCGTCAACCACCAGAATGTGTGCGCCTGACGCCTGCTCCGTCATACCTGACCTCAATCCATGTCCTTGAAAACAATCCGTCCGTCGACCATCGTTAACACCGCCCTGCCCGTCAGGGTCCAGCCGTCGAAGGGCATGTTGCGGCTTTTCGACTGAAGGGCCTCGGCCGTGAGGGTCCAGGCCGCGTCCAGGTCGATGATGGTGATATCCGCCGGGCCGTCAATCCGGATGCCCGAGCTTACGCCCAGAACCGATGCCGGGTTCACCGTCAGCTTGGCGATGAGGTCTGCAAGGGAAAGAACGCCGTCCCGAACCAGGGCAAGGGACAGGGGCAGGGCCGTTTCCAGGCCGATGATGCCGTTGGCGGCCTGGGCGAATTCGACGTTCTTTTCAAGCGGCGAATGGGGCGCGTGGTCCGTGGCGATCACGTCCAGGGTCCCGTCGGCCAGGGCGGCGCGGACGGCCTGCCGGTCTTTTTCGCTGCGAAGGGGCGGATTCATCTTGGCGTGGGTGTCGAAAGACCCCACCGCCCTTTCGGTCAGGGTAAAATAATGGGGCGCCGTTTCCGCCGTCACCCGCACGCCCCGGGCCTTGGCCGCACGAATGGCCTCGATCGATTCTTCGGTGCTCACATGGGCGATGTGCAGGCGCCCGCCGGTCAGTTCACAGAGACCGATATCCCGGATCACCATGATGCTTTCCGACAAATTGGGGATGCCGGCCAGTCCCAGACGCGTGGCCGTCTCGCCCTCGTTCATGCAGCCCCCGGCCACCAGGGTCATGTCCTCGCAATGGGCGATGATGGGCAAATCAAAGCCCCGGGCATATTCCAGGGCTCTGCGCATCAGCTGGCCGTTTTCGACGGGCATGCCGTCGTCGGTCAACGCCACGGCACCGGCCTCTTTCAAATCACCGTATTCGGCCAGGGACTGGCCTTTGGACCCCACGCTGATGGCCGCCGCCGGATAGACCTTGGCGTAGCCGGCGGCCTTCGCCTGACGGATCACGTATTCGGTGACCTGGCGGTTGTCGTTGACGGGCTTTGTGTTGGGCATGGCGCAGACCGCCGTGAACCCGCCGTGGGCCGCGGCCCGGCATCCGCTTTCGATGGTTTCCTTGTATTCGAACCCCGGCTCCCTCAAGTGCACATGCATGTCGATCAGGCCCGGCACCACCAGTTTGCCTGAGGCATCGATAATCTGATCGATAACGTCATCCCCGGCGCCTTGTCCGGGTTTTTTTATGGCGGCAATACGGCCGTTTTCGATGATCAGATCCAGCAGCTCGTCACAGTGTCCGGGATCGAGGACCCGGCCGCCTTTAATGAGTGTCGCCATCTCGGCTTCCTCCCGCAAGAAGATAAAACAGGGCCATACGCAGGGCCACGCCGTTGGTCACCTGGTCGAGAATGATCGAATAGGGACCGTCGGCCACGGCTTCGGAAATTTCGACCCCCCGGTTCATGGGGCCGGGGTGCATGATGAGAACGTCTTTTTTCGCCCGTTTGACCCGCGCTTCCGAAAGACCGTAGTAACGCGAATATTCCCGGACCGTGGAAAACAGAAAATTTTCCTGACGCTCTTTCTGGATCCGGAGCATCATGATGATATCGGCATCGGTGATGGCCTCGTCCATGTCGCAGGTCACATCCGCGCCGTAGGTTTCAATGCCTTTGGGAATCATGGTGGGCGGCCCCGAAAGCACGACACTGGCCCCCATTTTGGTGAATCCCACGGCGTTGGACCGGGCCACCCGGCTGTGGGCGATGTCGCCGATAATGGCCACCCGCTTGCCGGAAAGATCCCCCAGCCTCTGGCGGGCACTCATCATGTCCAAAAGGGCCTGGGTGGGATGGGCGTGCATGCCGTCCCCGCCGTTGATCACCGAGGCCTTGACGTGTCTGGCCATCAGATGAGGCGCCCCGCCTGCGGAATGACGCATCACGATGATGTCGGGCTTCATGGCTTCCAGGGTCGTGGCCGTGTCGATCAGGGTTTCCCCCTTGACCATGCTGCTGGAGCTCGCGGCAATGGAAATGCTGTCCGCGCTCAGGCGTTTGGCCGCGATATCGAAGGACACCTTGGTCCGGGTGCTGGGTTCATGAAAAAACAAAATGATGGTTTTCCCCCTCAAGGTGGGGACTTTCTTGATGGGGCGCTCCGAAATTTCCTTCATCCCCTCGGCCGTATCGAGAATCAGATTGATTTCATCGACGGTCAGAGACTCGATGTCCAGAATGTCCTTTTTCCGTAATTGCATGTTCCCCCTGCAAATCGTTACGTTTACGAAAGAACCGAACCCTGGGGCCGGCAGTCAAACACCGGCCGTTTCTTATGTCTGTTTTGATTTGTTTTCAAGCCTTTTATTTCAGGAGATCCCCCAGCCTGCTCCAGCGCACGCCGAAGTTCTCGCTGTCCCAGGACCAGTAGATAATAAAGGCTTTTCCCTTGACCGATTCCAGGGGAACGAACCCCCAGAACCGGCTGTCGTGGCTGTTGTCCCTATTGTCCCCCATGACGAACAGATGCCCCTCGGGGATGGTGACGGGACCGAAATTGTCTTTGACAAAGCGCCTGTCCATCCCCTGGACTTCACCAAACCGGTTGATCTGGTCGAGCCAGATGCCCTCGAAGGTATCTTTGGGAATCACCGGCGGCACAATCTCGTCCATGGTAAACCGCACATAATCCCGGGGCCCCATCCACTCTCCGTTCACATAAACCTTTTTGTCACGGATTTCCAGGGTGTCCCCGGCCACGGCCACAACCCGCTTGATGAAATCGCGCTTGTCCACCGGGTAGATGAACACCACGATATCCTCGCGCTCAGGCTCGCTGATGGGAATGATGGTTTTCCGGACAAAGGGAAGCTTGACCCCGTAAATGAATTTGTTGACCAGAATGTGATCGCCGATCTGAAGGGTGTCGAGCATGGAGCCCGTGGGAATCTTGAAGGCCTGGACAATGAAGGTGCGGATGAACAGGGCCAGGATCAGGGCGATGATCAGTGCCTCGGCATTTTCCCGCAGCATCCCCTTCCGGGGCTTGCTCTCCGTTTTTGGAGCGCTTGCTTTATCGTTTTTGTCTTTCACGTGGTGCCTCACCGTAGAGGGTCGGAAATCGGGCTAAAGGGGCAGGGTTTCCTGGGGTTCACCCAGAAAGAATTCCCCGTCTCGAATCCATTGTTTGAGTATATCTGCGATCTGACGGGCTTTGACCATGCTCGACAGGGGCACCGTCTGGATATCCCGGCCGTCCAGGTGAATCGTTCCGCTTCTCAGCTGGGCGTAGCTGACCTGCCCCAGGCTGTCGAAAATGCCGTTGGGATAGTTGTGGCCGAAATCCAGCACCTGGGTAAAGATGTCCTCGTCGGAAACCGCCGTGTATTGGGCGATCTCCTCGTTGAGAATGGGAATGGGAATGCCGATGCCGAGGGCCAGCGAGCAGCCGTATCCCCGGATGCTCAGGCCCCTCACCCAGTCCCGGCTCATCTGTTTGAGATCCCCCATGGTCCAGATCGTCCCCGAGGGGCGGACGGGAACGCCGCCGGCCGTGCGGATCTGGCCGGGATTGTGCTGCGTCCCCGGCCCCGTCACGAAGCCCTGGGCACCGCCGATGAAAATCCGGGTGCCGATGCCGATGGTCTTGTAGTAGGGATCGTTCAAAAGGGGGCTCAACTGGCCGGCGCTGCAGTAGTTCACGTTGCCGCCCCGGGGCTTTAAGGTCCCCATGTAGGTATAGACGGTCTTGTTGGCCGTGTTGATGGCCGCGTTGTAGTTCTGGTAGGCGTTTCTGGGGTTGCACATCACAGCCATGGGCAGATCGGCCAGGGTCACCTCCCGCTCGATTTCCCGATTGGGATAACAGTCCGTGCCGTAGCTTCCGGCTTTGATATGCACCGTGCGTCCGGCCACCAGATCCTCGATCACATGACCGCCGCCGTAGTTGAATTCACCGGGATAGACCTTGTTCAGCGGATCGTCTTCGCATACCGCCGTGGCGCCGATATAACAGTCGATGGCCGCCACGCCCGAATAGGCTTCCACATTGTTGAAAAAGGTCTTCGTCGTGCGGATCAGGGGGCGGGACTGGCCGATATTGATGAACACGCCCGACGAACACATGGGCGCGAAGGTGCCCGTGGTGACGACGTCCACCCGGCGGGCCGCTTCCACCGGCCCCTCTTCGCGGACGATGTCGATGATCTCATCGGCCGTGACGACGACGACGTCGCCCCGTTTGATTTTTTCGTTGATCTGCGCGTAGGTTTTGTTGATCTGATGTTTCGCCACGTTACCCATCCGTTCCGGAGCCTTTACCTTACGGCTCCTGTTCCGCTGAGTTTGGATGTGATGTTGTTTTCGATCCAGGACGGGTCCCACCACTGAAGGGGATCGACGAACACATGATCGACAAACATGCCGTAATGAAGATGATCGCCACCGGTCAGACCGGTAATGCCGGTGTTGCCGATGATATCGCCTTTGGCTACCATATCCCCCTCGTTCACGCTGGTCCGGCTCAGGTGGGAATAGGTGGAAAAAAGCCCGAACCCATGGTCGATGACCACGGTCTTGCCGTAAATGCCGATGGTGTCGATAAGAGCGACACGGCCCCGGTTGGCGGCGGGCACCTCCGCATGCTTGACCGAAGCCAGGTCGATGCCCATGTGGTACTGACGGTCCACGACCTTCCCATTGTAGTAATAGCTTCGATGGTCGGCAAAATTGGCCCGTGTGGCCGAGCCGGGGAGCCTCAAAAAAGCCCCGTCCCAGTATTTCTCCGCAGCGGTTTTGGGGCCTGGGCTCAAAATACGCCGTCCGTTTTCACGGCGGACGTCCCGGTTGATTTTCAGAAATTTTTCGAGATGGTCACCGGTGTCCGCGAGCCCATCCACGGAAAAGCCCGGCATGTTGACATTGAGAAAGCCGTCGCTGATGGTAATCCGGTCGGCCTTGAATTCCTTGTGGCCGATGTAGTGCATGAACCCGGCCCGTGCCGAATTGCCCGCCGCATCCCGGGCTTCGATGAACATGGGTGTGTTCTGCCCCTGGGTGTGGGCCAGGGCGAAAAAGGCCAGCATGATGTGGGGGTCTTTGAAGTACCCGGCATGGCCCGGGAAAAATTCGTCGCCCACCTGGACCCCGGTACGCCCCCCCGTTTCGGAAACCCGGTAGATGATCAGGGCGGCCCCGCCGGGAACGATGTTGTGGTTCCGGGTCAGCACGTCGATTTCCGGCGGGCGGGTATCGATCTGCAGTTCCTTTTCCACGTAGGTGACATTGCCGGAAAACCAGCCCCGGAACGACCCGTCGCTGATCCTTATGCGAAGCAGGGCGGGCCCGTCGGCCAGTCCCAGCCGCTGGGGTTCGATCTGAAGATTGACCGGGAACGCATGGACCCGGTCATCCCGGGAATAAAACCGGACCGGGAAACGCTGTTCAAGGAGCACATGGTCAACACCGCCCTGGGACAGCGCCATCCAGACGGAGCGAAGACCGCTTTTTTGATCCGACACCGTCCCGGTCAGGGGTTTCGACACCCCGATGGCGCGCATGGGCAAGTCCATGTCAAGGGACGGTTTCTCACCTTCGTAATTGATCACCAGCCCGACAATGCAGGCTGCCAAGACTGCCGGAATCAGAAGCCGGAACAGGATTTTTTTTTTGTTTGTCGATTTTTTTTTCAAGAGATCAGAACCACCGTTGCCGTTTGTTTTTTTGACCAGTCATAACAGCAAAAAAGCCGCCAATCAAGCCTTGTATTTGATTTCTTGATGGTCTCTTTAAAAGTAGAATTTCAGACGGCTTCGTAAAATGTTCGAGATCAAGGCTTGCGAATCCCGAGGAACGAGGCGTACTTAGGGTACGCCGCAGTGACGAGGGATGACGCGTAACGCAGATATCTGACGTTTTACGAAGCCGTCATTTCTTGACTTTTATACAGGCTCACGATACACCCTGAAAGACCGGAATCGTATGGAACGTTTCTTATAAAATTATCGTGAAATAAACAACAGGAAAATCTATGAAGCGCATTGCCCGGGCAGGTCGGATCGACGCGGGAGAAGGGCAGCCCCTCCTCCTCATCGCCGGACCCTGCGTCATCGAAGACTATGACACCAGTTTCGCCATCGCCTCCTTTCTCAAAGACCTCACCACACGGATGGGAATACCTTATATATTTAAAGCGTCCTACGACAAGGCCAACCGAACCTCCATCGCCTCGTACCGGGGGCCGGGCAAACAGGAGGGGCTGGCCATCCTCCGAAAGCTCAAGGAAACCCTGGGACTGACCATCATTTCGGACGTGCATGGCCCCGCCGAAGTGGCCGAAGCCGCCGACGTCCTCGACGTGATCCAGATTCCCGCCTTTCTTTGCCGGCAGACGGACCTGATCACCGAAGCCGCCCGCTCCGGCAAACCGCTGAACATTAAAAAAGGGCAGTTCCTGGCCCCCTGGGACATGGACAACATCGTCGTCAAGGCCAGGACCGCCGGAGCCGAAAACATTTTCCTGACCGAGCGCGGCTCGTCCTTCGGCTACAACAACCTGACGGTGGACTTCAGGGGCATTCCCATCATGCAGAAAACCGGCTGCCCGGTGATCTTTGACGCCACCCACAGCGTCCAACTGCCCGGAGGCCAGGGGCAGAGTTCGGGCGGCCAGCGGGAATACGCGCCGCTACTGGCCCGGGCCGCCGTGGCTGCCGGGGCGGACGGCATTTTTCTCGAAGTGCATGAAAACCCGGACAAGGCCCTGTGCGACGGCCCCAATTCGCTGAATTTTCCCATGATCGAAGCCCTGCTTCCCCAGCTTGCGGCCATCAAGAAAATTGTATGCTGATTCACGATGACATAAGCCGGAGGGCCAAAGGCATCCGGATGCTGCTTTTGGATGTGGACGGGGTGCTTACCCGCGGCGACATCATCTACACCGCCTTAGGCGACGAGGTGAAACAATTCAGCGTCAAGGACGGCATGGGCATCCGCCTTTTGATGGACGCGGGCATCGAGGTGGGCATCGTCACGGCCCGCCGGGCTCCGGCACTGACGGCGCGTCTTGAAAACTTAGGCGTCACACGGATTTACGACGGCGTCAAACACAAGGAAGAGGTGTTTGACGCCATTGTCCGCGAAACCGGCCTGGCCCCTTCGGCCATTGCCTATGCCGGGGACGACCTTCCGGACATCCGGATCATGAAACGCTGCGGCCTTCCCACGGCCGTTGCCGACGCCTGCGCCGAGGCCCGGGCGGCGGCGGTTTTCGTCACCACGGCCAGGGGAGGCGCTGGGGCGGTCCGGGAAATCAGCGAGAGGATTCTCAAAGCCCAGGGTCTCTGGGACTCTGTGATCGAACGGTTCCTGTGACATGCCGACCCATCCGGAAAAAATAAAATTCGCCTTCTACGTCCTGATCGTCCTGATCCTTCTTGTCGTGGTGATCATCTTTGTCAATTACCGCCTTCAGACCGGCCGGTTCGCCCTGTTTTCCCCGTCGGACCCCGGCGCCACCCTGACTCTCGACCGGGTGGACCACACGGCCTCCAAGGCCGGAGTCCGCCAGTGGAGCCTCAAGGCCGAAACCGTCAACTACTACCAGGACCGGAACGAAGCCCTGTTTCACGCCCTGACCCTGGTGTTCTTCGCCGAAGACGGAACCGTCACCACCCTCACCTCCGATCAGGGAATCATGGAGACGACCACCCGGGATATCACGGCCACGGGTCACGTGGTGATCGTCAACGGGCCGTATACCCTGAAAACGGAAACCCTGCATTACGCCGAAAAAAAACGTCTGATCACCACCCCGGTTCCGGCAACCGTCACCAAAGACCGGTCCCGGATCACGGGTGACCGGCTGATCCTCGACATGAACACCGGCATCACCCGGCTGGAAGGAAACGTGAAAGGAGTTTTCATTGAAACGGACTGACCATCGATCCCGCGTCCGGATCGCCCCCCTTGCCTTTTTCATGCTGCTGACGCTTGCAGCCCTCTGTCCTTGGGCCGGCGAGGCCCTGGCCGACACGGCAAAAAAAAGCACCGAAATCCATATCACCGCCGATACCCTGGTCTCGGACCGGGACGCCCGCTACGCCGAATTCCAGGGTAACGTGACGGCGATTCAGGACGGTTCGACCCTGACCAGCGATCGCCTGAAAATCACCTACACCGACCGGAACGACGCGTCCGCAAACGAAAGGTCTGCGGACGACGGCAAGGGCAGTGACCCGGCCCGGGGCATCGAGACCATCGTGGCCGCAGGTGCGGTGAAGATGGTCATGGAGGACAAGACCGCCTGGGCGGAAACGGCCGTTTTCAACCGCAAGGACGATACCGTCACGCTGTCCGGGGGCAGCCCCAAGGTGGTCAGCGGAAAAAGCACGATTACCGGCGAAACAATCATCATGAACCGCACCACGGGAAAGGTGACCGTCCATGGCGGCACCAACCAGAGGGTCGAGGCGTTTTTCTACGAGGAGGACGCGGAAAAAGCCGGTGACGCCCGGCGGCGGCCGTCGGATTCCGGGCAGAGTGATGCAAAATAAGTGCCTAAATTGTCATCCATTTATTGATTTTCGAACCATCAAAAAATTTTTGGCATATTTTTCAAACGTCTTATGTTATACTTGACCTGTATTTCAGATGGGAAAGCCCCCCGGGACGCGACGCATCCCCGGTCCGGGCCGAAACCCGGCGCCGTGACGCACACGGCGGGGGGTTCCGTCGCGACAACCAACAACGTGATACCCGATAGTCGGCCATGGCTGTTCTGACACTGGAAAATCTGGAAAAAACCTATGGCGGCCGGACCGTGGTCAATCACGTGAGTCTCCAGGTGGAAAGCGGCCGGGTAACCGGCCTCCTCGGCCCCAACGGCGCAGGGAAAACCACCACCTTCTACATGGCGGTGGGAATCATCCGGCCGGATTCGGGCCGCGTTCTCGTGAACGGCATCGATATCACCCGGGAACCCATGTACATAAGGGCCCGGAAAGGAATCGGCTATCTGCCCCAGGAATCGTCGGTGTTCAAATCCCTCACGGTCAAGGAAAACGTGATGGTGATTCTTGAGCTGCTCCCCCTGACCCGGGCCGAGCAGCTCCGCAAGGCCGAGACCCTTCTGGATGAACTGAGAATCCGTCACCTTTCCGACCAGAAGGCGGCGGTCCTGTCCGGAGGAGAGCGGCGCCGGCTTGAGATCACGCGGGTTTTGGCCACCGATCCCGCGTTCATCCTGCTCGATGAACCGTTTGCCGGGGTGGATCCCATTGCCGTGATCGACATTCAGAAAATCATCGGGCTCCTGACCGAGAGAAACATCGGCGTGCTGATTTCCGATCACAATGTCCGAGAAACGTTAGGGGTCTGCGACGAGGCGTTTATCATGAACAACGGCGCGGTCATCGAAACCGGCGCCCCGGAAAAGATCGCCGCCAGCGAAATTGCCCGGAAAATTTACCTTGGCGAGGAATTCAGATTATAAAGCACTATGGCACTTGAACTCAGGCAGCAACTCAAACTTTCCCAGCAACTGGTGATGACGCCCCAGCTCCAGCAGGCCATCAAGCTTCTGCAGCTTTCCAGACTTGAACTCGTGGATGCCATCAACCAGGAAATTGAAGAAAATCCAGCCCTGGAAGAGCTGTCTGAACACACCCCCAAGGAGTTGTCCGATGAATCGCCGGACGCGGAGGAACCCCGTTCCGCCGAGGCCGCCGCCGAAAGTGAAGTCAAGATCGAGGAAAAACTCGATACCGACATCGACTGGGACAATTACATCGAGGAATACAACTCCACCGGCAAAACCCACTACGAGGCCGAGCACCGTGAAAGCACGAGCTTCGAAGCCTTCGTGTCGGAAAAAAAATCCTTAAACGACCATCTGCTCTGGCAGCTCCTGATGTTTCTTCCCTCGGAATTCGAAAAAGAAATCGGCTGCCTGATCATCGGCAATCTGGACCAGGACGGGTACCTGACCACCACGGTCGAGGAACTCTCCGCCGCGTCCAACTACCCGGCGGACATGGTCGAGGACGTTCTGGAAACCCTCCAGTCTTTCGATCCGCCCGGCGTCTGCGCCCGATCCCTGGGCGAATGCCTCCTGATCCAGGCCCGGCAGCTGAAAATTGATGACCCGGTGCTCACCCGGATCATCACCCACCATATCAAGGATCTGGAAAACAAGAATTACAAAGCCATCGCCCGGGCGCTGAAAATCCCCATCACCGGCGTACTCGCAGCCGTGACGGTCATCCAGGGCTTCGAATCCAAACCGGGACGGATTTTCAGCGATGAAGAACCCCACTACATCATTCCGGACATTTTCGTATACAAGGAGGAAGGAGAGTTTATCATCGTCCTCAACGACGACGGCATGCCCAAGCTGCGGGTCAACCCCTATTACCGCAAGGCCATCAGCCAGGGCAAGGACCTGACCGGCGAAACGCGGGAGTACCTCCAGGAAAAAATGCGTTCGGCGGCCTGGCTGATCAAAAGCATTCATCAGCGCCAGAAAACCATTTACAACGTCATGGAAAGCATTCTCAAGTTCCAGTCGGAATTTTTCGACAAGGGCATCGCCTATCTCAAACCCATGGTTTTACGGGACGTGGCCCAGGATATCGGCATGCACGAATCCACCATCAGCCGCGTCACCACCAACAAATACGCACTGACCCCCCAGGGCATCTTCGAGCTGAAATTCTTTTTCAACAGCTCGATCAACCGGGTGCACGGCGAGTCGGCCATCGCCTCGGTCAGTGTGCAGGACAAGATCAAACAGATCATCGACAAAGAAAACCCACAAAAACCCTACAGCGATGAAAAAATCGCCCAGATGCTAAAGGAGGACGCCAACATAGACATTGCTCGACGAACCGTAGCAAAATACAGGGAGGCCATGCGTATCCTGCCTTCCAGTAAACGCAAACAATTTTAGGGAGGTCATTCTATGCACGTATCTGTCACCTTTAAGAATCTTGATTCATCAGATGCCCTTCGATCATATGTTCAAAAGAAACTTGATCGATTTGACAAACTCCTTGACAACCCTGCCGAAGCCAACGTCGTTTTTTCCGTCGAAAAGATCCGCCACACGGCGGAGATCAACCTGGCCAGCGACAAACTGACCATCTATGCCAAAGAAGAAAGCGACAACATGTATTCGTCCATCGACATGGTGCTGGACAAACTCAAAACCCAGCTGACCAAGAGCCGGGACAAAATCAACAAGCGGGCCACCAACTCCAGAGACAGCATCAAGAATACCCACCTGGGCGCAGAAGGCGCCGAACAGGCGGACGACGACCTGAGCCTTTACGACGAAAACGCCCCCGCGGAAGCCTTTTCCGGAAACGCCGGGATCTGATGCCCCCGGTGCGCCAACGGGACCGGGCAGGGAGGTCCGGCCCTTGGCTCTGTGACATGTGACCGTTTTTAAAGACACTGATTTGAAAACAACAAGGGCGCTCCCCGGAGCGCCCTTTACTATTGGGCCGGATGTCTTTTGGCCTTGAAACTTGGGTGCCGGGCTGGTATGAATAGTGCTGTTTTAACATAACGCCCAGGGGGGAAAACTGACCATGCCTGATCGATCCGGCTTCCGGAGGAAACATGAAAATCCTTGATATTCTTCATCCAGACGCCATCCTTCCCGATCTGAAATCCCGGGACAAAAAAGGCGTACTCGAAGAGTTGGTCGCCCCGCTGACCCAAAGCACCGGCCTGACCGCAAAGGAGCTGTTCCGCATCCTGATCGAACGGGAGCAGCTGGGCAGTACCGGCATCGGCGACGGTGTGGGCATTCCCCATGGGAAAACCAAGGCCATCGACCGCATGGCCATCGGATTCGGCCTCAGCCGCCAGGGGGTCGATTTTGATTCCATCGACGGTAAGCCGACCCACATTTTCTTTACCCTGATCACCCCCGAAGAATCCACCGGGTTGCACCTCAAGCTCCTTGCGCGCATATCCAAACTTTTGAAAACGGACGGCTTCAAACAACAACTGATGGAAGCGGCCCGGGTCGACGACGTTCTTGCGGCCATCGGAAGCCGGGACGACGATTTTTAACCCCGCAGAGGACCGACGGCGACGGTCTCGTAAAACGCGTAAGATCGGACGTTTAAAGAATCCGTCAACGGTGGGAGAACACCATGAAAGACCTGAACATCATCATCATCACGGGCCTGTCGGGGTCGGGCAAAAGCACGGCCATGTCGGCGCTGGAAGATGCCGGTTACTATTGCGTGGACAACATGCCGGTCCTTCTGTTTCCCAAATTTCTGGATCTGCCCCTGAAAAGTTCCCCCGGCATCATCGGACTGGCCTTCGTGATGGACCTGAGGGAAAAGGAATTCATCACCACCTATCCCTCGGTGTTCCGGGATTTGACCGACAAGGGCTACGTGTTCCAGATCATTTTTCTGGAAGCCGACGAAAAGGTTCTGATCCGACGGTTCAGCCAGACCCGCCGTCAGCATCCGCTGAACGCGGGGGCGACCCTCATCGAAAGTATCCGTCTTGAACGCTCCCTGCTCGCGGGCATCCGGGACCAGGCCGACAAAATCATCGACACCTCGCTCTACGATGTCCGGACCCTGAAATCCATCATCAAATCCATGGCGGAAAAAAACGCCGACACCGAATCGATGCGGATCAACATTCTCTCGTTCGGCTTCAAATACGGGATTCCCCAGGATGCCGACCTGGTCATGGATGTGCGTTTTCTGAGGAACCCCTATTTCGTTCCGGAACTCAAGGATTTTTCCGGACTGAACCCCGAGGTCCGACGCTATGTACTCGAGGATCCAGACTTCCCGGCCTTTCTCGAGAAGTATATCGGCCTGATCGACTTTCTGATTCCCCGATACGCCCGGGAAGGCAAACGTTATCTGACGGTTTCGGTGGGCTGCACCGGAGGCCGTCACCGCAGCGTGACCGTGGCCGAGCTTCTGCTGGAGCATCTCAGGCAGAATGAAGCCAAGGTCACCGTCACCCACCGGGACATCGGCATGGAAGAGCCTGAAAACCGGGAGACGCCGTGACGGCGTCAAGGCCCCCGGCGTTTTCGATTTTGGGAACTTTTTTTTGACATGACGCCATCATGTACTATATTACCAGACGTCAATGCTCCGTTCGTGCCCAAAGCGGACGGAAACCACTTACCAGAGGAATGTTATGATCGGCATCGTCCTTGTCACCCACGGCCGTCTCGGCCAAACGCTCATCGAAACCGCTGAATTCATCCTTGGATCGAAACCGGAGGCCGTGACCCAGGTCTCCATCAACGTCAAGGAAAACGTGGACGACCTGCGTGACAACATTGCCAAGGCCATCAAGCAGGTGGATGCGAAGAAAGGCATCCTGATCCTCACCGACATGTTCGGAGGCACCCCGTCGAATCTCAGTTACTCCTTTCTTGACGAAGGCCGCGTGGAAGTGATTTCCGGCGTCAACCTGCCCATTCTGATCCGAGCCGTGGGCCTTCAGAAAAACGAGGACTTGAGCGGTGTGGCGAAAACCCTGGTCGCCTCGGGCAAACGCAGCATCTCCCTTGCAAGCGGCATTCTCAAAGGAGCCGAGTAACCCGGATTTCAGGTATCCTGGTCAACCTGAAGGGTCCTGATAATAGTGATGCGTTCTTCTTGACAAGGGCAATCCCTTTGCTTTAAAAGTGTCTATGTTTTGACAAGGCCGTACAGGCGCCTTTCCGGGCTTCATGCCGGAGCCTGGCCGCCTTTTTCTTTTTATTATCATTACATCGGAAAAACCGGACAAGATCGTGGACCGACCTTTGTGTTACGTCCCCTGTGCCCGCCGCTTTGTTCCGGCTTTTAATTGTGTGTACACGACGACCTGGAGGCAGACATGACTGTAAAATTGGGTATCAATGGTTTCGGACGCATCGGGCGACTCGTTTTTCGGGCAGCCCTTAAGCACCCCAACGTGGATGTGGTGGCGATCAATGACCTGACCGACACTAAAACCATCGCGCATCTTCTTTCCTATGATTCGGTTCATGGACGCTTTCCCCACAAGGTGGAAGCCGGGGAAAACACCATCGAGGTCGACGGCCGAAGCATTGCCGTCACCGCCATCCAGGACCCGGCCGACCTGCCCTGGGCCCGTGAAGGGGTGGATATCGCCGCCGAATGCACCGGACGATTCAGAGACCGTGAAGGCGCCGCCAAACACCTGGCCGCCGGTGCCCGAAAAGTCATCATCTCGGCCCCGGCCACCAACCCGGACATCACCGTGGTGCTCGGCGTCAACCAGGACATGTACGATCCCGCCAAACATCACATCATCTCCAACGCGTCCTGCACCACCAACTGCCTGGCACCCGTGGCCAAGGTCATTCACGAGCGGTTCGGCATTGTCAGCGGGCTGATGACCACCATCCATTCCTACACCGGCGACCAGCGGATCTTAGACGCCCCGCACAAGGATCTGAGACGCGCCCGAGCCGCCGGCTTGTCCATGATCCCGACGACCACCGGTGCGGCCAAAGCCGTGGCCCTGGTGCTTCCGGAACTGAAAGGCAAACTCAACGGCCTGTCGTTGCGGGTGCCCACGCCCAACGTCTCCATCGTGGATCTGGTGACCTGTGTCGAAAAATCCGGTCTCACCGCCGCCGAGGTCAACGAGGCCCTCAACGCCGCCGCCGAAGGCCCCCTCAAAGGCATTCTCGGATACTCGACCCTGCCCCTGGTGTCCAGCGACTTCAACGGTTCGCCCCTGTCCTCCATCGTGGACGCTCCCGTGACCGACGTGATCGGCAACATGGTCAAGGTCATGTCCTGGTACGACAACGAAGCCGGTTATTCGGCCCGCATGGTGGATCTGGCCGCCCTGATCGGTTCCCAGCTCTGATCGGAACCCGTCGTTTTGACAACAACCGACAGCCCACAAGGAGTTGCCATGACCCAAAGACGCCCTTTGATCGCCGGGAACTGGAAAATGTTCAAATCCTGCGGCGACGCCGTGGAAACGGCCCGACAACTCGTCCGCCTCACGGCGGATGCACGCCATACGGACGTGATGATCG
Organism: Desulfatiferula olefinivorans; assembly: GCF_054657895.1. NCBI lineage: Bacteria > Pseudomonadati > Thermodesulfobacteriota > Desulfobacteria > Desulfobacterales > Desulfobacteraceae > Desulfatiferula > Desulfatiferula olefinivorans. The sequence continues at coordinate 20,364 of NZ_BAAHXV010000028.1, forward strand.
CCCCCTCGTTCACCTCCCTCGCGCCGGTGTCCGAGGCCCTCAAAGGCTCGGCCGTCGCCCTGGGCGCCCAGAATCTTCACTGGGAAAAGGACGGTGCCTTTACCGGAGAGATTTCCGCAGGGATGCTTCGGTCCTGCGGCTGCACCCATGTGATCATCGGACATTCCGAGCGACGACAGTATTTCGGCGAGACCGATGAAACGGTCAACCTGCGGCTCCGTGCAGCCATCGAAAACGGGCTTGTTCCCGTTCTGTGCATCGGTGAAACCGAAAGTGAGCGGGACCAAGAAAAAACGATGAATGTTCTTGACAAACAGATCAAAGACGGGTTAAAAGGACTCGGCTCTGAGGAACTGAAGACTCTTGTTCTGGCGTATGAGCCGGTCTGGGCCATCGGGACCGGAAAAACCGCAACACCCGGGCAGGTTCAGGACGTTCATGCCTTCCTTCGATCACTGATCGGAGATCTTTTCGGCGATGAACGGGCCGCCTCAATGAGAATTCTTTACGGCGGCAGTGTCAAACCCGCAAACATTTCCGAGTTGATGACACTCGAAGATGTGGACGGCGCGCTGGTCGGCGGAGCCAGCCTCGATGCGGCAACTTTCAACGACATTATTCGTTTTGAATGATACGGCGTTAGGATTATGACTTTTATCATTACAGTATTGCACATTCTTGCCTGTCTGGCTCTGATCATGATCGTTCTGCTCCAGACCGGCAAAGGGGCCGACATCGGAGCGTCCATGGGCGGCGCCGGCGGTCAGGCCATGTTCGGCACCAGCACGGCCACAACCCTGCTGGGCAAGATCACCACGGGAATCGCGATACTGTTCATGCTGACGTCCCTGTACCTGGCCTACCATTCAGGCCACCGGGTCAAGGCGTCGCTGATGGATCAGGTCAAACCCGCCGTCGAACAAACGGTTCCGGAAACAGCGCCTCCCGCTGTGCCCGCCGAACCTGCCGGAGCGGAAGAAAAGGCAGCCGACTCCGCTGAATAACGAGATCATGCCGAAGTGGTGGAACTGGTAGACGCGCACGGTTGAGGGCCGTGTGGGGCGACCCGTGGGAGTTCAAGTCTCCCCTTCGGCACCATTCATAGAAAAGGCCACGGCATACGCCGTGGCCTTTTTCATTTGGAGCGTCAACCCATCCCTTTTCATCCTTCGATGATATGCCGGACCTGTTTGAGAAGCGTCGTATAATTGTTGGTCTTTTTCTGCAGGTAATAATCCACCCGAACCCGGCCGCCGCGACACCCCGATTCGTCGAGAAACAGCCTCAGCCGTTTTTCCGTGTGAAAGCGTTGAACCGTCACCTCGCCCCAGCTGTTTTTGCAGATGAGCCCGATATTTCCGGCCGCCTTTTCCCAGGGTTCCTCTTCAAAGCTGATCACCACCAGCATTTTGGCAATGACGGCCTTTTTCAGATAATCGCCCCGGATGACCGTATGGTCCGAAACGATGAATTCCCGGATTTTCACGGCAAGATTTTCGATTTCCGGCAGAGAGATGCTCGAATAATTGGGGATCATGTGGGTTCGTCCGGGTTCGAACAAACGGTTCTGAACGATAAAGGCGATCACATACAGGATATCCGGATCACCGACAATCCGTCCGCCCATGATATTCCCGGAAAAGACCTGCCACCTGCCTTCGTTCAGATGAAAGGTCAGGCCGGAGATGTTGAGGACCCCCATGGGCTTGGGCAGAATGGCCACCTTGTGCGTCCTGCTTTCGTAATAGGCCTGAATCTTACGGCCGATGACCGTCAGATCCTCCCGGTCGATGAGGGTGGCCACCCCGGCATGGGATCGTGAAATATCCCGATAAATCTGCAGAAGCAGCTTGAAGATCCGTTTTCCGAACCGAATCTGGGCCTCCAGGTTCCACTTGGGGAACTGGTCCAGATTGTACCGGATCTCTTTGTCGATTTCGAATTTACTGAAAAACAGACCGATCAGCCGTTCCCTGAACTGATGCTTCCGGCTGAAGGGCTTAAGCCCGCACCGGAGATAAAAGCATTCCTTGATAAAGGAAATGGTATCGGCGTCATGCTTCCCCTGATAATAACTCATGATGAAAAACATGGAAAAGACACTGGGGTCGGGAATCATCACGTCCTTGTGCTTGACCATCACATGCTGCCGGAATTTATGGCAGACCAGTTCCTCGCTGGGAGCGTCCAGCTGCATCTTCAGAAGAAGCATCTTGATAATGGATTTGAGGGGCTTTTCAAGGGATTTGTGCAGCTGCCAGAGGGCCGCCCCGAAGTACTCGTGCTCGTCGACCCGCTCCAGATTGCCCAGATCAAGCAGGTTCTCGAATCCATAGGGCTGCTTGGTGATCTCCAATAGAACCCGGTCGTAATTCATCAGGACCCGGCTGTCATAGCAGATCCACCAGAGTGGGATTTTTCCGCAGATCAGCACGCAGGTCCGGTAAAACTCCTCCTTGAGTACCTGGGTCTGGGTGCTTCCCGAGCTTTCTTCATCGACGGAACCGAACCGGCATGCCCGGATATCGTGGATTTCGGATACAAAAAAATAGACCGGTATTTTCCCGTTCTGGCCGATCCATTCCCGAATCAGCTCAAGCTTTTGGTTGAGGGCTTTGACGCTCCCCGCATCAAGCATGCGCCCGTCGTAGCAGACCCAGATGTCACAGTCCGACTCGGGGGTCTGACTGATGGTGCCGATGCTGCCGATGGTATAAAGCCCCTCGATCCAGTGAAACGACGAGCAGGCCCTCAAGAGGGTTCCCCGCTCCGTGATGCCGAACATTTCCTTGAACCGCTGTTCCCGATTCCGGATCTCTTTGTCCGAGGCCGCGTCATACACCTGGAAGGCCGTGTCGAGCCCCGGAACATACCCGGGGCAGTCCGGGTGGTTCACGCTCAGAAGCCACGGCAGCAGATAGAGAATCAACTCACTGTCCTTCGGGGAGCATTCGACGAACATCTGCTTGCGAAGATCATTGTATTCCAGGTACTTCTGAATATTCCTGGTGAGGATTTTTCGGAGCATGGCCATTCTTTCTTGATCAAACCAAGGCATATGGTGTAAATTTTTTGTCGCGCCCTTCGCCCGAAACCGGAACTTCAGGCCATGAACTCAAAAAACACCGTTAACTGCCGTAAATGTACCCACTTCTATATCACCTGGGATGTGAAAAATCCTTACGGCTGCCGCGCCATGGGGTTCAAGGGAAAAAAACTGCCGTCTGTCACGGTTCTTGAAAATTCGGGCAAACCCTGCCTCTTGTTCAAAGAAAAAAAAACACCCCCCCGATCATGATCCGGCCTTGAGCAGCCCGCCTGATCCGATCAGTTCGCACAAAAGGCGGACGCCGAATCCCGTTCCCCCGGACGGCCCAAGGTCTGTCGCCTTGGACGCATAGGCGGGTCCGGCGATATCCACGTGGGCCCATCGGGCTTTTCCGACAAATTCCGACAGAAACAGCGCGGCGGTGATGGCTCCGCCGTATTTCGATGCCGCCATGTTGCCGATGTCGGCAAAATCACTCTTGAGCAGTTCCTTGTAATCATCGACCAGGGGCAGGGGCCAGCAGCGTTCACCGCTGCGCCGACCCGCCGCTTCGATGGAAAGGGCCAGGGCTCGGTCCGGTGAAAACACCCCGGCGATGCGGTCACCCAGGGCCACCATGCAGGCACCGGTCAACGTGGCCAGATCGACCATCAGGTCGGGCGCATAGGTCCGGGAGGCCCAGGCCAGAGCATCGGCCAGGATCAGACGGCCTTCGGCATCGGTGTTTCCGATTTCAATGGTTTTGCCGCTGTAGCTGCGCACGATGTCCCCGGGCCGAAACGCCTGGCCCGAGGGCATATTTTCCACCAGGGGGGTCACGCCCACGATGCGGATATCCGGACACATGGAGGACAAGGCCCGCAGGGCTCCGGCCACGGCGGCGGCACCGGCCATGTCCATTTTCATGGTGCCCATGCCTTCGGCGGTCTTCAGATCGAGCCCGCCCGAATCGAAGGTCACCCCTTTCCCCACCAGCACGACGGTCCGCCGCGCCTTTTCGGGATGATGATCCATCACCACCAGGGCGGACCGGTTCAAACTGCCCCGCGCCACGGCCAGCATGGCGCCGAAGCCCTGTTGTTCCAGCCAGTCTTCGTCATGAATGTGGACGGTCACCGGGCTGTCGGCAAAGGCTTCCCCGATCAGCCCGGCCAAGACCAGAGGCGGTTTGTCATTGGCCGGCATGGAAACCCACGACCGGGCCAGACGCCCGGCCTCGCAGATCGTCTGAATGCGTTTGATCCGGTCCTTGGCCCCGGGGGGCATGGCTGCTCCGGTGTAAACCGTCATCGTTTGGAGTACCCGGGCGGTCTTGGTTTCGCGATAGACATCGAACAGATCATTGGCCAGACAGGCACCTTCGGCCATGGCCTCCAGAAAAACCGCAGGCGACGGTTTCAGGGTCGACAGATCGGGCAGGACAAAGGACAGGGTTTCGATGCGGCCTTGAACGGCCCAGCGGACCGCGGCGCCGCAGGCCCTGCGGATATTCTCCGAATCGATGCGCCCCATGGCCCCCAGCCCTCGAATCAGCACACGCCGGGCTTTGACTCCCGAAGGATCGGTCAGGATCAGCTGTTCCCCGGCCTTTCCGGAGAACTCGGGAAAGGAGACGGCTTTTTTCACCAGCGCCTTCAGTTCCGCCTGTTGATAAAGATACTTCGATTCGGTGGCCAGAAGCACCAGAAGGTCCGTGCGGGCCGTCATGGGACTGCGGGTCGACAGAGCGATCATGGTCTCGGATTCCTCTCAGGATCGTTAGGGAGATTGGATGAAAAACGACGTCCTGATTTTAACAGCCTTTGACGACCATGGCAACCGACAATCGACGGCATGCCGGGTCAATCGCCTGTATGATCTTAAAACACATGGGTCTCTTCCTGCGGAACGGATCATGCCGTTCACGTTTACGGTCACGAGCACGTTCACGGTGCCGGAAGGCAACACGTGAACGCAATCGTTAGATGGTTCAACCGACGTGGGATGAAACGGTCGAGCCGGTCTCGGCCTGCCGTGCTCGTGAACGTGAACATGCACATGAACGAACAGGACATGCGATTGCCTGGACGGCAGAGCCCGGTCCGACTGTATTTTCGGCATTGCCGCCTGCGCCCGGAGCCCTCTTTTTCACCGACGTAAAAAAAGATGTACATAGAGGTTGACAGTGTTCACACACATACTGTACGTTCGTTTAATCAACCGTGCGTTAGCAGTCCGCCCACTGACTGCATGCGTTCAATCCGGCTAAAACGATACAGAACATGATTGATCCGGCTGCCGTCTACAACGGCGGTCAGATGTTGGGTTTCGACGGGTGAAGCGCCCGTCGGTACAATAAACAATTTTTAGGAGGACCTTGTCAGCATGAAACGCCGTCAGTTTTTTATCTATCCCCTGCTTGCTTTATTATTGACATGCACCTCGGCCGTTGCCATGGGCACCCTGCCCGAAGAACCCGGATTCAATACCTCCGAAGAGCTGTATGAATCCACCTGGCGGGGCGATGTTCTCATTTCCTCCCATGACGGCGTCACCATCGCCGCCAATATCTTTGTCCCCAAAGCCCGTGAGCCTTTCGAACGCTTTCCCGCCATTGTCATGCCCAGCAGCTGGGTAATGGAAGAGCACGAATACGTCATGCAGGGGGCAAAACTCTGCCGCAAGGGATACATCGTGCTGGGATACAGCCCCAGGGGCTGGGGCATCTCCGAAGGACAGGTCAACGTGGGCGGCCCCGACGACATGGCCGACATCAATGCCATCATTGACTGGCTGATCGCCTATCAGCCCGTGGCCGGCGTCGTCACCGACGACCAGGGACGGGTCATCGATGATTCGGGCGCCAAAATCGGCATGTGCGGTATTTCCCTGGGCGGCGGACTGTCCCTGCTGGGAGCGGCCCACGACACCCGGGTCAAGGCGGTGATGGCCATGGTGCCCTGGGGGGACCTTGCCGGATCGCTTTACATGAACCAGACCACCAAGGAAGTCTGGCACAAATTCGTGCTTCAGGAGATCGGGGACCTCACCGGCAATTTCGACCCGATGATCCGGGAGCTGACGGGCGCGCTGTTCGAACACAACCATCCGCTCTACTATGACAGCATCATCACCTGGGCCATGGAACGGTCACCGATCAACTTCGTCGACAGGCTCAACCGCATCGACGGCCGGCCGAGAGACATCGCCGTCTGCCTGAGCAACAATCTTCAGGACGAGATGTTTCCGCCCAATCAGATTCTCCCCTTCTTCTATGCCCTCGAAACCGACAAGAAACGCCTGGACATCAACCAGGGGGTCCATGGGTCCAACGACATCCCCGGCGCCCTGGGCATCGCCAGTGAAGCCTGGAACAAGGCCCATGCCTGGTTTGACGAGCACCTGAAAGGCATGGACACCGGCATCATGGACCTGCCGCCCATGAGCATCGACAACAAACGGAATCAGGACCGGAACTATGTCGATCACATCTACATCAAAGACATCAACATGAATTACCTGGACGGCATCTACGATCCCTCCAACAACGTCAACACCATCCGGCCTGAAACGTTCTTCCTTGGCAACCGTCCCTGGTATCGTCTGTACGGAACCCTCAACAGTTATTCGCAGAAAAAAAACACTGCGGACACCATCCGGTCGGGAAGCCTGTCCGGCATCACCACGGGTATTCCGATTCTGAGCTCCCTGCTTGAGGCCCACACCACCAACCTTCACGTGGAAACCTGGTTTCCCATGACCAACAAGGGCAAATCCATCGTCTACCAGTCCGAGCCCATGGACCGGGACCGGACCATCATCGGTGCGCCCCACGTGAAGCTGAACATCACCCCCACCACCGACTCCTTTCAGCTGGTGGCCCATCTGTACACCCTGGACAAAAACAACGTGGGCACCCTGTTCAGCCACGCGCCCCTGACCATCCTCGGTGACGGAAAATTCATGAAAAACGCCCGCGCCGGTGAGACCCTGACCGTCGAATTCAACCTGGTCACCACCTGCGTGACCGTGGAAAAAGGCCAACGCATCGCCCTGGCCATCGACACCGAGGATCTCAACTACGGCAAGGCCCCGGACACGGATTACAAACTGACCTTCAGCTACGATCAGAATTCGACCCTGAGCATTCCCTTTGTGGACTGATCTTTATACTAAAACAGGCCCGAGGGTTATCCCCCGGGCCTGGTTGAACGGATTCCCTCCATTTCGACGCATCGTGCCGTCTTCCGGAGCGGATCAAAATCGCTCCACCTTGAAAAAAAGTCTTGAATCCCGTCCCATTCAAGGGTAAGTATACGTCGTTATTGATTCAGGCTTCCCGATGGGGGGCCGTTTATCATGATGCGCCCGTGGCCCAGTGGATAAGGCGTCGGCCTCCGGAGCCGAAGATCACAGGTTCGAATCCTGTCGGGCGCGCCATGACGTTCTTCCTGGTCAGAAACGCCTCGACCCATCGTTCTCCCGACGACTCCGTTTGCATACGGCCTTGACCGATATTCCGACCCGGGATAACGGCGTGCCGGGAATTCATCCCCGTCTTCGCATCATGGGACTTGACAAGCGGACAAAGCTCCCTGAAAATAGGTCCATCATCCAACCGTGTCACCGGCACGGCACAACCCGACAGGGGGATCCGGGGACGGCATGCGCATTCTTATCGTTGAAGACGACATCAAAATCGCCTTGTTCATCAAAAAGGGGCTCACGGAAGCCGGATTTGCCGTGGACCATGTCGAAAACGGCCGGGACGGCCTTTTGTATTTCCAGACCCAGACCTACGATGCCGCCGTCATCGACCTGATGCTGCCGGGCATGGATGGGCTGACCCTCATCGAACAGATCCGGAAGAAACGGATCAACACCCCGATTCTGATTCTCAGCGCCCGCCGGACAGTCAATGACCGGATTCGCGGGATACAACAGGGGGGCGACGATTACCTGGTCAAACCCTTTGCCTTTTCCGAACTGCTCGTCCGGATTCAGGCCCTGATCCGCAGGGCCGGGGGGGTGATGGAACCCACCACCCTGTCGGTGGGGCCCCTTTCCATGGATCTGATGAAACGCAAGGTTTTCCGAAACGGCGAGGAATTGGACCTCCAGCCCAAGGAGTTTGCCCTTCTCGAGCACTTCATGAGACATCCGGGCATGCCGCTGTCCAAGTCCCTGATTCTCGAAAAGCTCTGGGATTTCAGTTTCGATCCGCAGACCAACGTGGTCGACGTCCTGATCTGCCGCCTGCGTGCGAAAATCGACAAAGATTATTCGGAAAAATTGATCCGGACCATCCGGGGGGTCGGCTATGTCCTTGACGAACCTTAAACGCATGACCCGGAAAATCGGTTTCCGTCTGGCCGCCTGGTATTCGGGCTATACGCTCCTCGCCATTGTGGCCCTGTTTCTGATCGCCTATTTCTTTTTGTCGACGACCCTTGAAAAAAGCGATTTTCAGGTGATCCTCTCCGAGATCAATGAAACCGAAAGCGAGTACCTCGGCGGCGGCCTCGAGGGTATCCGATCCTTTGTCGGTTCCCACCTGAGCGCACGGCTGAAAAATCTGCTGTTCATCCGTGTCGCCGATCCGAACAACCGGACCGTGTTCATGTACTGCCCGTTTTCTGAAGATCGTTTCCCCATCCGGAGCCTCGAAAACGCTAAACTGATCGACGAAAAATGGCTGAGGTTGCCATCCTCCGATCATAGCGATACGGTCCTCGATATCCAGACCCGTCGGCTGAGCAGTCTCCACACCCTCCAGTTGGGCATGACCAGCCAGTTTCGGGATGAAGACCTTGCCGAATTCCGCCGGCTGATTCTCAGTTTGATGGCGCCCCTGATCGTCACGGGCATTATCCTTGGAATTTTTCTGGCCTTTCGGGCTCTCACCCCCTTGCGTCATATCATTGCTACCGTCCAATCCATCGATATCGGGAAAATGGATACCAGGGTGTCCCGGACGGAAAGCGGAGACGAACTGGACGAACTGGCGCGTCTGTTCAACCACATGCTGGACAGGATCAGCCAACTGGTTCTGGGGATGAAGCAATCCCTGGACAACGTGGCCCATGACCTCCGAACCCCGCTCACGCGCATGCGCAACCGATGCGAAGAAAGTCTAAACGCCCTGCCTCCCGATGACGCCGGCCGGGAGGTTCACGAAAGTGTCCTTGAAGAGACGGACCGTATTCTGAGGATCCTCGATACGCTGATGGATATTTCCGAGGCGGAAACCGGAACCATGATTCTCCACACGGCGGCCGTCCCGTTGAAAAACGTCCTCGCCCCCATCGTCGACATGTACGAGGTTCTGGCTGAAAACAAATCCCTCACCCTTACCATGGACATCCCCGATCCTCTCATCGTCCATGCCGACCGGGACCGGTTCGGCCAGGCCCTGGCCAACCTGATCGACAACGCCGTCAAGTTCACGCCCGAGCACGGCCATGTTCATATCGAAGCCTCGGCCGGAAAGCGAACGGTCATCATCACCATCCATGATGACGGACCCGGCATCGATGCCAGGGACATCGACCGCATCTGGGACCGTCTGTACCGGGGCGACCTGAGCCGTTCGCAAAAAGGGCTGGGTCTGGGCCTGAGCCTGGTCAAAGCCATTGTCCAGGCCCACCGGGGAACGGTGGCGGTCTCCAGCCAGCCTGGAAAAGGCTCCGTTTTCACCATCACCCTGCCGACCGTCGACCCTCCGGAGACAGCCCCTTTCCTCCCGAACATGTCTCGCCTCTGACCCTTCCTGCTCCCGCCCCTCACGGCCGCGTCCTGTGCGCCGGCTGACTCCTGTCTCCAACCTTTCAAAAATGTCATGTTCAAGAAAGATTCCCGTAAGGCAGCCCGTCTATAGTCCCCTCTGAGCCTCCGTCCACGGTACCGGCGTTTCATTATTCCCGGACCCTAACGTCAGGCACCGTTTTATCAAGAACCACGAAGGGATGCCATGAAACGACTTCGGCTGTGGGCAGGCCCCTATGTTGTGCCTGCCGTTTTTTTCATAGTGATCCTGCTCACGCTGAGCCTGAGCCGGATTCTGATCGTATGCCTTTACCACGCCCGGATCCCCGATCCCGGAACCCTGGTCCGGATTCTGGCTTACGGCGTCCGGATCGATGTAACATCTTCGGTGTATTGCGTGTCGCTGCCGGTGCTTCTTGCCCCCTTCCTGGAGGGCTACCGGTTTACCCACGCGTTTTTCCGGAACTTTCTCCGGATCTGGTTTTCGGCCTGGACGGCGTTGTTCGTCATGATGGAAGCGATCACCCCGGGCTTCATCAACGCTTACGACGTTCGGCCCAACCGCCTGTTCGTGGAGTATCCGGCCTATCCCCACGAGGTGTTCTCCATGCTCGTTAAAGGCTTTCCTGTTCTGACGATTGCCGGCTTTGCGGCCCTCTTCCTTGCGGCCTGGGGGGCGTATATCCTGGCCGGCATCCTCGGCCGAAAGCCGTCCGCCTGGCATCCGGCATCGAAACTAGTCCTTTTGCCCATGCTGGCCCTTCTTCTGTTTCTGGGCGGTCGTTCCTCCCTGGGCCATCGTCCGATCAATCCCAGCACCGTGGCGTTTTCCAGCGATCCCCTGATCAACGACCTGCCCCTGAATTCCACCTATTCCGTGCTTTACGCCCTGTACCGGATCAAGGACGAAGGCCATGCGGCCAAGATTTACGGCCACATGGACGATCGGGACATGATCGCCCGGATCAGGAGAGCCATGGGTGAGCCCGAATCCTCCTTCACCAACCCCGACACCCCCACCGAGCATCGGTTCACCCCCACGGTCCATCGGGAGAAACCCCTCAATCTGGTGATCATTCTCGAGGAAAGCCTGGGGGCTGAATTCGTGGCGTCCCTGGGAGGGCTCCCCCTCACGCCCCGCCTTGAGGCCTTGGCCCGGGAAGGGTGGTGGTTTGACCGCTTGTATGCCACCGGCACACGATCGGTTCGCGGCATCGAGGCGGTGATTTGCGGTTTCCCGCCCACGCCGGGCCGGAGCGTGGTCAAACTGGGCAAATCCCAGTCCCATTTCTTCACCCTGGCCCAGGTCCTGGGTGATCAGGGATACACGACACGGTTCATCTACGGGGGGGACAGCAATTTCGACAACATGAAAAAATTCTTCCTGGGCAACGGGTTCCAGGAGGTCTACGATGAAAACGACTATGACCAGCCCTCGTTCAAGGGGTCCTGGGGGGTTTCGGATCAGGACCTGTTCGCCAGGGCCCATGAGATCCTGTCTTCGGATTCTGATCGCCCCTCCTTTTCCCTGATTTTCACTTCCTCCAACCATCCGCCCTACGAATTCCCCGACGGCGTCATCGATCTGTACGAAACCCCCAAAGCCACGCTCCACAATGCCGTCACATACGCGGATCACGCCCTGGGCGAATTTTTTGAAAACGCCCGGCACTCGTCCTACTGGGATCACACGCTCTTTGTCGTGGTGGCGGACCACAATTCCCATACGGTCGGAGAAACACTTGTCCCCATCGACCGGTTCCGGATTCCGGGCCTGATCATCGGCCCGGGCATCGCATCACGTGTGGATCAAAGGGTCTCCAGCCAGATCGACCTGCCGCCCACCCTGCTCTCCCTTCTGGGGATATCCTGCCTGAGCCCGATGATCGGACGGGATCTGACCCGAGAGCAGGAAGACGGCGCCGACGACCGTGCCATTCTTCAGTATTATAAAAACCAGGCGTATCTTTCCGGCGACCGTGTCACCCTCCTGCAACCCGGAGAACGCGCGGATCATTTTCTTTTTCAAAACCATCAACTGATTCCGGCCCATACGGATGACGCCCTTGGCCGGACCGCCCTGGCCCATGCCCTGTGGGCGTCCTGGACATACAACCATCGGGCCTACCGGTATAACGGCCCTGACCGAACCCTGTCACCCATACAGGCATGGAGCGCATCCAATGAATAACGTCTTTCAATCATCCCCAGACACGACCCTGTCGCGCATCACGTCCCGCATCCGCCGGTGGTCGATCCCCGGGCAGGTCCGAAGCCTTTTCCTGGTATGGCTCGCCCTTTCCCTGTTCGATCTTTTCCTGATCCGGGACACCGCCTGGATCATCGAGCATGGGGCCGGCGAGCGTTTCATCGTGAATTACACCGCAAGCGCCCTGGGCTTCCTCGGCCTTTTGGTGCTGATCGCAACCCATCTGCTCCGGGGGAAGGCCCGCGTCGGCCTGGCCGTTCTGATCCTGTTTCTCCCCATGATGATTCAACTGTCCTATTTCAGTGTCTATCATAAATTCGTGTCCTCCTTCGGCTTCAAAGCCTTCTTCGAGGATCCCGGCCTGGTGTTTTCCCTGTGGGTCGACACCCTGCCCCTCTTCCGGGTGATCCTGGCCTTTGCTGCGGTGCTTCTTGCCGTCATCATCCTCAGACGGACCGTTCAGGGATTTCACATCGTGACCCAGGGCATCTCCGGTTTCACCCTCGTTGCCGTCACCGCACTGACGGCCCTGAGCTGGTACAGTGTCCCCGTCTTTCAAAACAGCGTCATGGCCTACGCCGGATCCTATGTGGAAATGGTCAAACAGAAATCCTACGAACAGTTCAAGCTGAAGCGGCCGGACGTCACGGCCGATCCGACGGACCGACCCCTTCCGGACATCATCATGGTCATCGGGGAATCCACGGTGCTGTCCCACATGGGCCTGTTCGGCTATGAGCGGGACACCACCCCCGGCCTTTCCCGCCTTGCCCGGGAGGGACGCATCGCGGCCTTCGACAACTGCATCAGCATCGGCCTTCAGACCCGGCTGTCCGTGCCCTACATGATGACCGGCCTCGAGGGCATCGATCCCAAGGGCTACATCTACACCTGCCCGACCGTGCTGAACTACGCCAAAGCCAGGGGGTATCACACGGCCTTTTTCACGGCCCAGGACCTTTACTGGGGCCGGATGAAAGAATTCCTGATCGACGACTCCGTGGACGAATTCGTCAACGGCACCCATTTCAACCCCCAGGCCAGTGTCCACAAAGGCGCCGACGATCTGGACCTGCTCGACAACGGCGTCCTGCCGTTCCTGGACCGGACCACGAGCCCGTTTTTCCTGGTCGTCCAGATGGACGGCAGCCACTACCCCTTTGCCGAGCACTGTGAACCCGAATACAAACGGTTTCTTCCCGAGGGCGAGCCCAACAGCGTCAACGCCTTCGACAACACCGTGGCGTACACCGACATCGTGCTTTCCCGCCTGATCGACCGGGTACGTGAGACCAACCCCGACGCCTGGCTCTTCTTTTCTCCGGATCACGGCCAGAACCTGGGCGGGGCCAATGGGTTTTTCAACGATTTTTTTTCAAGCGACGTGATCCACAACCCCCTGATCGTTTCAGCCCCGGAGGCCGCCATGCCGAAGCTCAGGGCCAAACGCCGCGCCCCCTTGTCCCAGGCCGACATTGTCCCGACCATCCTCGACCTGATGCATCTTTCCCCCATAAACCCCTTAGACGGTCTGTCCATTCTTGGCCCGATCCCCGAAAACCGGCTCCGGGTATGCAGCACCTACATGCCCACCTTTCACAATGTTCCGGAATCGGTCCTCGTGTTCAACGATCTCAGCTACTACTACATCGATCATGCCCGGGGCAGCGTGCTGCGTGACGATGGAAAGACCGTGATGCCGTTCGACGCTCTCGATCCCGGTTTCAAGGATATTTTTTCACGGCGCATGTAAACAAAAGGAGGAATAGCCATGATTTCAGTTGTTGTTCCGATTTACGATGAAAAAGACAATCTCCCGCCCCTCATCAACGAGATCGCGAGTGTCATGGACGACGTGCCCATCGACGAGATTATCGTTATCGACGACGGCAGCACGGACGGCTCATGGGATGTTTTACAGGCGCTCCGTGCCCGTCACCCTGCTCTTCGAACGATCAGACACACGAAAAACTACGGCCAGTCCGCCGCGCTCTGGACCGGCATCGAAGCGGCTTCCCGTGACATCATCGTCACCCTGGACGGCGACGGCCAGAACCCTCCGGAGGATATCAGGGTGTTATGGGAGGCATACACCCGCAACAAAATCACATCGCCCCGATTGATGGTGGCGGGTGAACGCACCCGGCGAAACGACAACCGGATCCGGCGCATCTCGTCAAAAATCGCCAATGGAATCCGTTCCTCACTGCTGCATGATCACACCCGGGACACGGGATGCTCGTTGAAACTGTTCCGGCGTTCCGATTTCCTGAGGCTGCCGTATTTCGACCACATGCACCGGTTCCTCCCGGCATTGATGCTGCGCGAGGGTGTTCGCCTGGTCCATGTCGGGGTGTCCCACAGACCGCGGGTCTTCGGGCATTCCAAATACGGGACGCTGGACCGGGCCCTTGTGGGCCTCAGCGATCTTTTCGGCGTGTTGTGGCTTCAGAAACGGGCGCATCGCCCCCTGAAAATCGACAGCATGGATCAATCGATCGGGGAGGCGCCATGAAAGCCTTTCTCCCGACGTTAACGGCCGAACATATCTGGCTTGGCGTGGGTTTCCTGGGCCAGACGCTGTTCTTCATGCGCTTTTTCGTTCAATGGCTGGCCTCGGAAAAACAGAAGAAAAGCATCATCCCCAAGGCGTTCTGGTATTTTTCCCTGGCCGGCGGCATCACCCTGTTGTCCTATGCGGTGTACAGGCGGGACCCCGTTTTTATTTTCGGACAGAGCACCGGTCTGTTCATCTATCTTCGAAACATCTATTTCATCACGATGGAACATCACAAAACCGCCCAGCCTTCGGCGCAATAAGGACAAAGCCCATGAAGAAAACAACTCTGTCTTACGATTGCCTTTTGCCGGCCATGCTTCTTGCGTGTCTGTTTTTGGCGGTGATACTGCTTCGCCCGCTGCTTCCGGTCGATGAAATGCGCTACATGTCCGTGGCCTGGGAAATGTTTCTGCGGGGTGACTGGCTGGCCCCCCTGACGGTCAATTTTCAGCCCTATCATCACAAGCCGCCGCTGCTTTTCTGGCTGATCAATGCAAGCTGGGCCGCTTTCGGCGTCAGCCGCTGGGCGGGAACGCTTCCCATACTCGCCTCAGCCGTCGCCTGTCTGTGTCTGACCCGAACACTGGCCGCCGCGCTGTTTGCCGATGATGTCCGGATCACCCGGACGGTGCCCTTTGTCCTGACCGGCAGCCTGACGTTTCTCATGGTCGGCCTTTTGGTCATGTTCGATATCACCCTCACGGTCTTTGTGCTGCTCACGCTGATCGCACTTCTTTCTTTCGCACGGTCGGGTTTAACAAGGCACCTCCTCTGGATGGCGGCGGCCATGGGTCTGGGCGTCCTCACCAAGGGCCCCGTGGCCTGGCTTTACGTACTGTTCCCAATGCTGACCGGCCCCCTGTGGCTGCCCAAGCCCATGGGGCACCTCAAATGGTATGGCGGCTGTCTTTGTGCGTTCCTGCTGTCCGTCGTTCCGGTCCTGCTGTGGCTCATTCCCATGTTGTCTCAAGCCTCCGGGGATTTCGCCTACCGGCTTGTCTGGGAGCAGACCATGGGACGTGTGACCGGCCGCTTTGTCGGTTCCCACGCCCGACCCGTCTTCTTTTATCTTCCCTTCCTGCCGGTGCTTTGCCTGCCCTGGCTGTTTTTCCCGTCGTTCCGGCGGGGGCTGAAAGGATTGAAAAAACAGTATCAGGACCAGTGGGCGATCCGATTCCTGGTCCTCTGGATCGTGCCCCTATTTATCGCCTTTTCCCTGATCCGGGGGAAACAGCCCCACTACCTTGTTCCCTTTCTGCCCGCCGTGGCCATTCTGATCGCCTCCATGACGACGATCACGGAAAAAACCATCCGGAACACCGCCCTGATCATGGCGGCCTTTGTCATGGCGCTGCACGGAATCGGCTCCTTAAGTCTGTTCAAACGATTCGATCTTGAACCCATGGTCCGCTTTCTCGACACCCACAAAAACGTCGATTGGGCGTATCTCGGCAATTACCACGGCGAACTGGGTTTTCTGGGCAGACTGGAAAAAGCCGTCGATGAATCCCACGACATCACCTCAGCCGAGAAATGGTTTCAAGACCACCCGGACGGCCTGGCCATCCTGCGGTATCGGAATCCCGAACTCCTCAGCCGGTACGACGTCGTTTTCGATATGCCCTTCCGCGGAAAACGAATCTGTGTTTTCAAACGGCCCCGATGAATCATGTAACGATCACACGGGCTTCGTTATCTAAGATGAAACGCTCTCAGGATACGACGCAATAACGAGGGATGACGCGTAACGCAGCCGGCGCCGGAGTCACGCCCCCTCTTTGAGCCGTTCTTCCAGACGACCCTTCACGGCCCCGAAGACCCGGCGGATATCGTCACTGTCCGGCAAAACGGATCGCAGCATGGCCAGGTACGCCCGACGTTGCAGACGTTTCAGGGCGGGAACAAAATTGATGTCGTAAACCCACCCCACCTGGAGCAGCTTGAAGTCGTTGAGGTTGTTCATATCCTCGAACCGGATGGTTTGCCCGTTGATCAGCTGCTCGCAGATGGCCGCCGATACCCCGGGGGTGTCGGGCAGGTCCAGTTCGATGGTTTCATTGTGTTCGCCCCGGGTCTTGGCGGCGTAATAGGCGGTAACCACCCGAAGGATGTCCAGCTTGTCGGCATCCCTCAGAAGGCGGGTAAAAAAAAGATGCCGGGGGTCGAGATGGTCCGGAAGGGCGGCCCGGTTGTGGTAACGCACCGCATCTGTAATCAGGCCCGTCACGGATTCATCGAGACCATCCAGCACCCCTTCCCGTCTTAGAATCTCAACGCCGAGTTCGGCGTGATTCACTGATTTCCGGTCGGAAAAAGTCCCGAACCGTCGGTACTGTTCGAAACGGCCCAGATCGTGAAACAGGGCCGTCACAACGGAAAGACGGCGATCCTCATCGGAAAGGCCCAGCGCCCGGCCCAGTCCGAAGATTTCCCCGCAGACCCGCCGGGTATGCCGTGATTTCAAAATGATGTTTCGATTGAATTCGGGGTCCGCTGTTTCAAACGATGCCGCGTAGGCATCGAACCACGATATGAAAAACCGAACGTGCCGTCTGTCCATCCTGATCTCCGCTCCTTGCCCGACGTCACCATAGCCGCGATTGAATCCCGGGTCAATGGGCATTTCCGCTGGACAATCGGATGTATTATTCGTTCACGTGCATGTTCACGAGCACGAGCACGGCAGGCCGAGACCGGCTCGACCGTCTCATCCCACGGCGGTTGAACCGTCTGACGGTTGCGTTCACGTGTTGCCTTCCGGCATCGTGAACGTGCTCGTGCTCGTGACCGTAAACGTGAACGGCTTAATCCGTTCCGCAGGAAGGGACCCATGCGTTTTAAGATCATACATGCGATTGCCCTGGCCCCGGTCATTTCCGGCGTTGATGAACTCGTAAAACGTCATCAAAGGCCGGCAAAGAAAAACGTTCGAGTTCAAGGCGTCGCGAATCCCGAGGAATGAGGCGTACTAAGGGTACGCCGCAGTGACGAGGGATGAAGCGAAAGCGCAGACACGAAGTGAAGCGTTAGCGCTAAATCGGACGTTTTACGAAGCCGTCAACGTTGCAATTCCGGGGAAGATGGGATACCAGTTGGTGGACGGGCAATCGACGGCCCGGGATCAGACCACCCACCAAGACGAGGTTTGTTATGCTGACCGAAAAGACCCTTTCCATCGACACCGTTGACGTTCATTATCTGGAGGCGGGAAAACCGGGTGACCCGGAAATCCTGCTGCTCCACGGGCGAAGCTTCCATTCCGGAACCTGGAAGGAAACCGGAACCCTTGAAATGCTCGAAGCCAACGGGTTTCATGCCTTTGCCGCGGACCTTCCCGGATACGGCCGGACACCGGTCCTTGACCGTCCAAAACCCGACATCCTGAAAGCCATTATCGCGGGCCTCAAGCTCGTTTCGCCGGTCATTGTCTCGCCGTCCATGAGCGGCGGATACGCCCTGCCCGTCATTGCCGAAGGCACCGTGCCCCTTAAAGGTTATGTGGCCGTGGCGCCGACCAACATTCCCGATTACGCCGAAGCCCTTTCGGGTAACCCGCTGCCCGTTCTGGCCATCTGGGGCAGCGAGGATCAGGTGGTGCCGACGGAGAACGCCGACCTTTTGTGTCATGCCATGCCCAACGCAGAAAAGGTGATCATTGACCAGGGCAGCCACCCCTGCTACCTGACCCACACCGACCTGTTCCATTCTTACCTGATCGGCTTTCTGGGCGGGCTCTGATCAAAAAACAAAAGGGCCCCGTGACCGATTTCGATCACAGAGCCCTTCGGTGGGGACATCCGGACGGATCAGATGCCGAGAAATTTATTCATGAGCCCCTTTTTATAGCCCCAGCCCAGGACGTTGAAATAGGTCTCGGGCGCCAGACGCTTGGCCAGCCAGGTGAACTTGCCGTCGGCCTGGGTGATCACATAAAGCCGGTCGCGCTTCACGGACCGGACCACATGGCGGGCCACGTCGCCGGCGGTGACCCGGGACTTGTCGAAAAAAGCGCTCGCCATTTTCCGCTGGCGTTCGTCCGACGAGGTGAACTGGTCCATCAGGTTGGTTTTGAAAAAGGTGGGGGCCACCACCGAGACGCCGATGTTCTTGGGTTTCAGCTCGGTCCTCAGGGTCTCGGACAGAGAGATCACCGCCGCCTTGGTCACGTTGTAGCAGGCCATTTCGGGAAGTGAGGCGATGCCCGCGTTGGAGGCCACGTTCACGATGTGCCCCCCGCCCTGTTTGTCCATCATGGGAATGAAGGTCCGGCAGCCGTAGATCAGACTTTTCAGGTTGATGTCCAGAATCCAGTCCCAGGTTTCAAGCGGAATCTTTTCCATGAATCCGGCGGCGGCCACGCCCGCATTGTTGACGACGACGTCCACCCCGCCCCAGGCGTTTTCGATCTCGGCGGCCAGGGCCTCGATGCTTTCCGGCTGTCTCACATCGCAGACGGAAACAAACCCGCTTCCGCCCTTTTTTTCAACCAGGGCCAGGGTTTCATCGGCCCGCTCTTTATTGATATCCGACACGCAGACCCGCCAGCCCATGGACGCAAACTCAAGGGCCATGGCCCGTCCCAGCCCGGACCCCGCGCCGGTGATCATGATCCGCTTCTTTGGAAATTTTTTCATTGTCTCTTCTCCATTGCAATGTATGTGTGGTTATGCCTTCGACCTCTGCGGTCATTTTCCTTCAAACGGCGTAAACAGCGCTGCCGACTCCATCACGTCAAGGGTCCGGTGCAGCAGGCCCACAATCTCTTCCGTGGAAGCCGCCTCCGGATCGAGGGTCATGATATTCTCCCGGATATAAGCCAGATAACGTTCAAGTGCCATGGCCGTATCACGGGTGTCGAAACAACGGACGCTTTGCTCGAGCTCGATGGACAGCCCGTGGCGGACCGTGGTATCAAGACCCCGGTGCACAGCCTGTTTGATGGCGTCGATGGCCACCGGGGGCCGTTTGCTCATGTGATCGGCAAAGCCCTGAACCCTTTCGTAAAATATATCTTTGTCGAAGATATCGGTCAACAGCCCAAGATCACGCGCTTCAACGGGGGATAGCTGGTTCCCCCGGAGCATCAGCTCCAGGGCACGGGCCTTTCCGATGAGCCTGGGCAGCCGCTGGGTGCCGCCGCCGCCGGGTACGATGTTGACCAGAACCTCGGGCTGACCGATGGTGAACCCCTGATCCTTGACCATGAATCGGAAATCGAAACAGGCGGCCATTTCCGTGCCGCCGCCATTGCACGAGCCATTGATGGCAGCGATGGTGACCTTGTTCATCCGCTCGATGGCCGCATAAGTCCGCATCATCTGAAACCAGAGAAAGGCCCCGGAGGAATACCCCCGGATGGCCTTGGATTGCCTGAGGACCAAGGTTTCATACCATGGGAAGACATCCATCATCCAATTGGAAAAGGTCATGTAATATCGGAGCAGGGCGGCCGTCGGGCGGTACCGGACAAGGATATGCAGAAACAGCTTGCGCAGGTGGGAGGTGAGCTGCATCAGTTCCTCAATGGAAAAATGCATGATGTAGGAGTCCTCCCGGCCGCCCGTGAGGATAAACACCCGGATGGCGTCATCCCGGCGAACGTTTTTGATCAGATGATGCAGCTCCTCAAGCATGTCCGTCACAATGAAATTCACGGGAGGATGATGGATCTCCACCCAGAGCGTCCGGTTCTCCCGCCGTGTTTTCAGATAGCGATAACTCATGATGGCCTCATAAAAAGTCATTTTTTGGACGGCTTCGTAAAACGTTCGAGATCAAGGCTTGCGAATCCCAAGGAATGAGGCGTACTTGGGGTACGCCGCAGTGACGAGGGATGAAGCGTAACGCAGATATCGGACGTTTTACGAAGCCGTCAACTCATGGTTTGTCCTTTTTCCGTTTCTTATAGGTTTCCATCAGTTCGACAAAGCCCTCGACCCGTGTGTTCATGGGGCCTTCGGCATAAGCTCTCGGATCGCAATGATCCGTGTTCATCATCAGAACGGGAATGCCCCATTGCTTCTGAAGGGCTTCCTGGAGATCCGGAAGGCCGGTGCTGCTGGGACGGCAGCTCTGGTTGGCGTGGAGAATGATGCCGTCCAGGTCGTAGTCCTCGATCAGGCCGTTGAAATAGGCAATGCGCCGATCGAGATTCAGGGTGAAGGGAATGATGATGTGATCGCGGGCCATGCGCCGCAAGGTTTCCCTGAGGGTAGCGCCGGGAGCGCTGCGGGCGGCAAAGGAATAGGTGTAGGGATCGACAACGATACGCGCCCCCTTGTCGGCCAGCACCTTCTGATACAGATCCACGTTGTACCAGAGGGTGATCCCTTCCCACAGCACCCGGTACCGTTCCCGGCCCCCGTCAATGGACGCGTTGTCGCCGTAGCGTTTTTCCGCTTTTTTCAGTTCGCTGCGGTAAAACCGGATGGCGTCCTTCTGGTTCCACTGGCTGACCATGGGCAGCATAAAGGTCCGCACCCATTCAAAATACCGGTTGGCCGGATACCGCTTCCGGTATTCGTAAATTTCCTTGAACAACCGGCAGATCTCCGCCGACCGGCTGACCATGGTCATGAATTTTTTCTCGTTGAAGGGCTTTCCGGTGAGCTTTTCCAGAAAGGCGATCAGATCCCAGAGCTGGGCCTCGATGTAGTCGACGTATTCCTCAATCCTCGCCTCGCTTTCACCGGCCACCAGCTGGGGCACATCCAGGGCGAAATGGGGCCGATCATGACGCTTGGCCTCGTTTTCAAACCATTTGAGATGGGTGTCGCAGACCAGATTGGCTGAAAAATAGGCGTCCGCCACCCGGTGCCCCCCGAAATCCTCGGGCCAGCCCAGACGGGAGGCGCCGATGCTGGTTTTCATGTAACTGCACAGATCCCGGCCGTATCCCAGGCTTTCCGCATGCTCGATGGGCGGCACCGTGCACCCGGCAGCCCCGGTCAGGGCCGCATAGGCTTCCGGATACCCCGGGAAAAACCCCATGGCCGCCGGAATCTCCGTGGGGAATCCGGCACTGAACACCCCGAACCGCTTCCACGGCTGGATGACCGTCATCCGGGTCTTGTTCAGATAATCCAGGACGATCAGAAACAAACGCGGCGAAAGGGGCTGGTTGAGATACCCTTTCAGGCCCCGGACCAGAAGGGTCGGATGGGTGACGGCAAATCGGCTGAGCCTTATCATGGGCGATCTTCCTTATTCGATCATCTCCCGGAAACTTTCCAGGCGGCTTATCAGTTGTTGATCCACGGTGGGGGTGTATTCCCGTTCGATGACGGCCACCTTGTTCCCATCCTTTTTCAGCTCACCGACCATAAACGGCAGATCGAGGCCGTGGGGCTCACAGAATTTCAGGATCTGATACACAACCCCCTTGACCGGCGTTTCGGCAAGGCAGGATCTCAGATAGGTCAGACGGGCCTCAAAGGGGATCTTGGTCGGCGGCTGGGGGATCCGTGTGTGATAATCGACCAGCGCACGGACCGGATCCTTGGTCTCGTCAATGGTTGCGGCGTAATAGCGTTCGCCCAAAGACAGATCATCGCGGACCACCCGGAGCCGGGCGGCTTCGAGGATATCCATGACCTCAACGCAGGTGATGTCCGACCCGGTCACGAGTACCGGCACCCGGTCCGGCGGAAACGGCGGCCGGGACTGCCAGTCCGAAAGGGTGGCCTCCAAATCATCCGCCAGTTTTGTTTTGTCGTCCGTGACGCAGCACCGGGTCAATTCGAAATAGTCCCGGTTGGGAATATCCTTGACCGCCCGGAGTGCCGACAGGCGGCGCATCAGATCTTTGACCCGGTTGGACAGGCGGATGGCCCCGGCCAGCTTGTCATCGGTGATGCTCACGGAAAAATGCGCTTCGAGCCGGACGATAAACCGCCGCAACTCCTTATCGTGCCAGGCCCGAGCCGTCTCGTCGTTCTTGGCCGGCGTGCTGATCCAGTACAGAAACGCCGCAGGCACATGGTATTTCCAGATATCGAACTGATTGTTGGTCGTGTCGCACCCGTGACAGAACGCGATGCCCGCCCACGCCCCAGCGCCTGCCATCCCTTGGGTCAAACAGGACCGGGAAAAAGGGCAGATGTAATGATGGACGTAACGGTCCGCCGGGTCATTGGGTACATGGACATTCCCCAGAATTTTGACCGGGGTCATTCCGGCGGCCATGACGATCTCTTCGGAAAACTCATGACCCGTGTCGTAATAGGCAAAGGGTTTCATCATCTCTTTTTTCCTGTCAGCGTGTCGCCAGAATGGCGGCTCCGATGGCCCCGCACGCCTGGGCCTTTTCCGGCACATGAAGGGTCATCCCCACTTTCTTTTCGATGGCCCACCGCATCCCCGGATTTTTCGACACCCCGCCGGTCATGACCAGGGGTTTGATGACGCCGGTACGGTTCATCATCGAAACCATGCGTGAGGCGATGGAATCGTGAATGCCCGCGATGATGTTTTCCCGACGTTCGCCCCGGGCAATCATCGAAATCACCTCGGATTCGGCGAATACCGTGCACATGCTGCTGATCAGCACCGGCCGTTTAGCCTTTTTCGACAAGGCCGCAAAGTCCGCAAGATCCACCTCGAGGGCCCGTGCCATCACCTCCAGGAACCGACCGGTACCGGCGGCACATTTGTCGTTCATCACAAAATCCGACACGTCCCCGTTCTCATCGACGGCAATGCACTTGCTGTCCTGGCCCCCGATGTCGATGACGGCCCGGACCTTCGGAAAAAAATAACGGGCCCCGGCGGCATGACAGGTGATCTCCGTGATCTGTTTATGGGCCGGGGTCACGCTTTTCCGACCGTATCCGGTGGACACGATGCAGTCGATGGCCGCCTCAGTCCGGCCGGTCCGTTCAAGCATCCGGTCAAAAAGGTTTCGCCAGGCTTTGCCCATGTCGTAGCCGCTGAAGCCCACGTCCGAATAAAGCAGTTTGTCCCGGTCCATCATGGCAATCTTCGTCGTGATGGAGCCGATATCGATGCCGACGCTGATCATGGTGACGTTTTATTCTCCTGTTTCACTCAAGGGGGTTTTGTAAACAGTGATATGCGAGATGATCGCCGTTGACAATGTCCGGAAAGGACAATTATAGTGGCAAAACAGGCCAGACCGCCGGGGAGGGACAGATGGACCAAATCATACGATTCACGTCACACAAAACGCTGACGCCGCGACGACTGATCAACGCCGTGCTGATCATGGCCCGGGTGGCGGAGCGTCACGGCATCGCACGGGAGGTTCTGCTGGCGGGAAGCGGCCTCGTGTCCGGAGATCTCGAAGACCCCCGAAAACATATCACCCTGCTCCGGGAAAAAGCCATTGCCCGGCGCTTCATCGATCTGGTCAATATCCCCTGGATCGGCCTGGACGTGGGAGCGGAATACAATTTCAGCGCCAACGGCAAGCTGGGCATGGCCATGATGTGCTGCGACACCCTTCTGGACGCCCTCAAGCTGGTTCTGACCTACCTCCCCCTGACGGGGTCCTATCACCGCTACAGCCTGACCATCGACGGCACCAGGGGGGTCGCCCGGTTCCGGGAAATGACAAACCTCGACGGGTTCAGGGCGTTCTGCTGCGAGGCCGAGGTCGGGTCCATCCAGGCCATGGCCAAAGCCAGCCGGATTCACTCCGACGTATTTCGGGAGCTGCATTTCGCTTACCCCCGGCCCAACTACGCCGAACGATACGAGGCCCTGTTCGATTGTCCCATCGTGTTCAACGCCCCCGAAAACATGATGGTCTTCGACGCAAAACACCTGACCCGCCCCCTGCCCCTGGCCAACCCCCTGGCCCGGCGCGCCCTGGAGCGGGACTGCGCCCAGATGCTGCCCCTGCTCCAGGCCCATGATTCAATCGGTGCCCACATCCTCCAGGAACTCACCGTCTCCCGGGACCCTGTCCCGGGCTTTGACCAGATGGCCCGTCACCTTGGCCTGTCGCCCCGGACGCTCCGGCGTCGCCTGCTGGCCGAAAAGACCACCTACACCGGCATTGTCACCGAATTTCGCAAAGCCCGTGCTCTGGAACTGATCCGAACCACCAGCCTGACCATGGAACAGGTAGCCGCGCGCCTCGGCTTTGGCGAGGTATCAAGCTTCTACCGCGCCTTCAAAGCCTGGACGGGATGCACGCCCAGCCGGTTCAGGGGAAACGAATATCATCCATGATCAAAAACTGCCGTCAAGCCTCGTTCCATAAAAGCCGATACATGATACATGACCGTCAACCCGTGTTTAGTGTCAACAAAGGAGTGTCCATGATCAGACCTGCAATCGTCCGCCTGTCGTTTTGTATCATCCTGACATTTTTTTTCTGTGTTTCGCCTTCATCGGCCCGGGCCGGCGGCGACATCATCCAGTCGGTGGTCGGGGTGGACACCCTGCCCCATGTGGTCTGGAGCTTCCCCTCCTTTCTGAATCCCCACGGCACCGACGACATCGACTACGACATGGACGCCTCGAGCTTCACGTCGTATACCGCCAATGTGCGGATCAACAAAATCCAGGCGAGTCTCGGCCTCTCGGCCGTGATCGATGACGAGGTCATCGGGGAAGTGGACCGGTACACCGGCTACCTGGCCGTCAAAAACATCTTTGCCCGGTATTCGCTGGGGACGATCCGGGGGACGGCCGACTGGACTGGAACACTGGCCACGGGCATGCCCGCCGCCATGGCCTACGACCATGACGTGACCTCTTATGAATTGAACTACCTGTTCAACTCGGACAAAACCATGGGCTGGTATGTGGGCCTGGGGTACACCACCATGACGGTGCCCATTGAAATCCATACCATGACCACCCCCGGCGGAAAGGAAAATCAGGTTTACGGCGTACCGGTGTACGACAACGGTTACGAAGCGGATTTATACTGTTTTCAATTCGGATTCGACACGATGATGGGAGAGATGGCCGGGGGCCTCATCCAGCCCGGCACGGTGAAATTCTTCGCCCATGCCCAGGACTCCATCGGATTCGGCCGGGGCACGGTGTCGCCTGAATCGGCGGCCTGGGCCGAAGAACTGAACGGGCCCGGCCGTACCTTTGAGGACCGTGAAAGCTTCGTGGCCTATCTCCAGAACGACAGCACCATGGGTTTCTTCTGGGCGCCGTCCCTCTTGGGCGGTCACGGGGTTCTGGCCCTGGGCTACAACCTGAACTTCTGCTTTCTGGCGACCTTCGAAGGCGCGGCCGAACACGCCGATGAACTGGGTTACGACGCCAGTTACGGCATGCTCCGTCACGGCCCCCAGTTCAGACTCTACGCCACCTGGTAGCGAAACCGAGGAAGGGCGGCTCGGCCGACCTTCGTCCTTTCTTGTTTGTCATTGAAGCATGATCCCATGCCGGGGGTGGTGAAGGGATGGGCTGCCTGATGTTCCGCCTCCGATCTTTTTTCTTGCATGATGGTTAAAGGCCGGGATATGATTGGCCGATTGATATGATATTTGACCGTGATGGGATGATTTATGAGACGATGTTTTCTGGCCGTGGTGTGCGTCCTTCTGCACCATTCGGTGTTTGCCGCCCTGCCCGCCCGGCTGGATGTGATGCCGCATGAGCCCACGGCCTGTCGTGTGGAAAAGGTGGCCGGGCTGTCCCTTGATCTGGTCAGCACCCTCTCCGATCTGACCCTGGCCCGCATCGACACGACGGCGGGACCCTTTGTCCGGCTCGATGTCCCCGGATACGTCCCGGGGATCGGGGCCAAGGGGGCGCCGGACCTTCCCGTGATCCACACACTCATCGAAATACCTCAGAAAGCCGAGATCACCGTTGAAATCCTTGACCGTTTCGAGGTTTGTTTTGATCTCGATGCCCTGGCCGAAGGCCTCCGGCCCATGCCCCGCCAGCCCGGACGGTCCAAGCGGACGGATGAAAACGAGCGGAATTTTGCCTATGACCCGGCGGCTTATGAACCGGACCGGTCTATGGCGCCGGAACCCGTGACCGTGGACATTCTGGGCGTCATGCGGGGGGTCCGCATGGCCCGGGTCACCGTGGCGCCCTTCCGGTACGATGCCCGGAGCAACACCCTGATCGTTTCCGGCCGTCTCACGGCCCGGCTGAATTTCGAGGGCGCGGACACCGCCCTCACCGAAACCCTGAAAACCCGCTACCGGACCCCGGCCTTTGACGCCGTTTACCGCAGCCTGACGCCCCCCCGGTCCCGGACAAAAGACGCCCTTTCCGATCCCTATGCGGCGGGCCCGCCGACCTATGTGGTGGCGGCGTCCAGCACCTTTCTGGCCAGAGAGAGCCTTCAGGATTTTATCACCTGGAAGCGGCGCAAAGGCTTCCACGTGATCGAGGCCGACACCGACGTGATTTTTTCATCGTCCGATCCGGCCATCCGCCGCAACGATCTGAAAACCTATCTCCGGGATCTGTACACGGGCGACACCCCGCCGGTCTATGTGCTTCTCGTGGGGGACGTCGCCGAGATTCCGGCCTTCCCGGTTACCCATGACCTGGTGGACGGCGGTCACGTCACGGACCTGTTCTACTGCGACTTCACCGACGACGGCCTGCCCGACGCCTACTACGGACGATTTCCCGCCGCGACCTCCTGGGAACTTGACGCCGTCGTCCACAAAACCCTGGCCTACGAGACCCTGACGTCGAACGACGAGCCGCTCAACACCGACTACCTGGACGCCTGCCTGCTGATCGCCGGAGCGGATGTTTACGACAGCCCCACCTACGCCAACGGCCAGATCGCCTACCTGATCAACGAATATTTCAACGTGGATTCCGGCTTTTCCGAAATCTACGCCTTTTTGTACAACCAGAGCTGGGACTGGGGCGGCACCGTGGACACCCGGAGTACCGGAACCACCCTTATGACCGACCAGATCATGGCCCGCATCGACGGGGGCGCGGGGTTTGTCAACTACACCGGCCACTGCGATTCCACGGGCTGGTTTAACAAGCCCGCGGACAGCTACGAACTGGACATCTTCGACATTTTCGATCTGGACAACCCGAACCGCTACGGATTCGTCGTGGCCAACTGCTGTGAGTCCAGCCGGTTCGAAAGGCAGGACGCCTTCGGTGAAAAACTGGTGCTGGCACAATCCAAAGGCGCCGCCGTTTACCTGGGAGCCGCCAACGAAACCTTCTGGGACGAGGATTTCTACTGGGCCGTGGGCGTCAACAACATCCCCCTGACCGCCCAGACCGTCCGAAACCTCGATTACGAGGACACCGGATTCGGCAACATCGACGCCCTCTTCCACACCCACGGCGAACCGGAAACCGACTGGCATGTCACCGCCGGTCAGATGGTCTACTGCGGCAACCTGTCCGTCATGACCCATTCCCCGGCCTACGGCCCCTATTATTTTGAAATCTACAACGTTCTGGGGGACCCGTCCCTGTCCCCCTGGCTGGGAGACCCGCCCCCCCTGGCCGCACCCTGCCTTGACCGCACGTTTGCCCTGGTCACCGAGCCCTATGCACGGGTCGCCGTTTCAAACGGCGACGAATTGCTTGAATCGGTCTGGACGGGGGCCTCAGGACGAATCTCCCTTGACCTGCACGGGCTCACCGATGAGGACACCATCGATCTGGTCATCACCAAACAGAACCGGCGACCTCATACCGCGCTTGTCGCCCTCGGAAGCCTGCCGGAAACCACGGAACCCCAGGCCCGGTTCATGGTGGGTGCAGACCCGACCACGGCCACGGTCACCGTCCTTGCGGGACGTTCCGTCACCTTCACCGACACCAGTACCGGCTGTCCGGAAACCTTTGCCTGGATGATCGAAGGGGCCGTCCAGACCGCCCACACGGTCCAGCACCCCACGGTGTCCTTTCCCGACCTGGGCCTGTTCGACGTGACTCTTTCGGTTTCAAACAACGGGGTCACCGACACCCTGACCCGGCCCGATTACATCCGGGTCATCCCATCGCTGTCCTTCAGCGCCGACCGGACGGCCGTGGACACGGGCGACACCGTTTCGTTTTCAGCCCTGCCCAGCCATCCCGAGCTGGTCACGGCATTTACCTGGACCTTCGCCGGCGGTACGCCCGACACGTCCACCGGGGCCAATCCCCAGGTCCGTTACGACAGTCCGGGTCTCTTTTCCGTCTCTGTGTCCATGACCGTGGACGGCGTCGACTATCCCCTGTCCGGCCCCATGACCCGCACGGCCTATATCACCGTCACCGAACCATCGGACAACAAGGACCCCGATTCCCCCGCCACATCGGCCCTCCCGAGTTCCGACGGCGGCTGTTTCATCGATTCGTCCCGGCCTTGACCCGGCCCCCGCCTGTGGGAACCTCCCCGCCATAAGATGGCCGTGTTTCGATATTTGACTTTTGTACAAAACAAGGCTATGGATTCAAAAAAAATTCAATTCCCAGAGTGCTTCTTCCGCGCCGGGCACACACGATGTCCGGCATGTTTTCCAACGCTCGCTTGCCGGGGATAACCGCATGGACATCTGGATTGACCGAATCGTCAGGCATTATGTGCTGGTGGGCATCTGCCTGCTGATTCTGACTGTGCCCTTTGCCTATTTCTATACCCAACAGAAATACGACAACCATGTCACCATGTTTTTCGATTCGGATGACCCGGTGGTTGCGTATTACCGTCAGTTTCAGGAACAATACGGCAACGATGAGGTGGCAGCCATCGTGTTCAGGGCCGATGACATCTTCACCCCTGAGGCCATCGGGCTCATCCGGGGCATCTCGGAAACGGCCCTCGCCCTTCCCGGCGTTGAAAACGTAATGAGCCTCACCGAAACCGAGGTGGCTCAGGGCGACGACGACACCGTGGAATTCCGCACACTGATCCCCGCCGATGCCCCCCTGACCGGGAGCCGTCTTGCCGAGATAAGACGGGAGGCCCTGAGCCATCCGGTGCTGGTGGGAAACCTGATTTCAGCCGACGGAACCACCACGGCCGTGATGATCGAACTTACCCCGATGTCGTCCAACGAGACCAAGCACGCCCTGCTCAAGACCCTGCGCGACCGGGTTGAAGCCGTGGCCGGAGGCAGGGTGACGCTGTTTTATTCGGGGGGCCCCTATCTGGAAGTCGAAATCGAGGGGCTCACCGGATCGGACAATCTGAAATTCACGCCCATCACCTTTTTCATCATCATCTTCGTGGTCTACATGCTGCTCCGCAACATGACCCTTTCCCTCCTGGGCCAGCTCAACATCACGGTCATCGTGCTCTGGGGCATCGGTCTTCTGATCATGTGCGGGGAAAGCATCAACACCGTCACCGTCATCATCGCCCCGGTGCTTCTGGCCATCTCCATCGCCGACTCCATCCACATTCTATCGTTCTACAAAGAAAGCTACGTCAAAAACGGCGGCAACCACCGCGAGGCCGTGGCCCGATCCATCGGTTCCCTGTGGTTCCCCTGCCTGTTCACCAGCGTGACCACGGGCATCGGCTACCTGTCCTTTGTGACCACCACGGTCCGGCCCGTCAAAACAGTGGGGGTGTTCACGTCCATCGGCGTGATGATCGCCTTTTTCATGACCATGGTGCTTTTGCCCGTGCTGCTGATGATCTTCCGGAAACGCCTTGGCAAGGGGCTGGCCGGCGAAAGGCGTCGCCGGCCTTCAAAGGGGCCGGATCTTGCCGTGAGAGCCCTGGACATGCTGGGACGCCTGGTGACCACCCACCATACCGCCGTGGCCGTCCTTTTCCTCATCATTGCCGTGGTCACCTCCGCAGGCATCATAAGACTCAGGTTCGAAACCGATTTCGTCAGCTATCTGAAGGATGACAACCCGCTCAAACAGGACATCGCATTCATCGAAGAGACCCTGCGGGGGACCGTCCCGGTGGAAGTGGTTTTCCATGCCGGCAGCCCCGACCATGACTTCACTAACCCGGAAAGCCTTGCGCTTTTGGCCCGCGTCCAGAACATGATCCTGACGCGCATGGACGGCCAGTTCACCAGCGCCTTTTCCGCCGTCGACTACGTCCGGGAAATCCACCGGGCCTTCAACCCGAAACAGACTGACGACGGGGCCCTTCCCCATGACCGCCTGGATGTGCTCGACTATTACGAGCTCGGCGATACCGACATCCTGAGGCGGGTGTTGTCGCCTGACCGCATGGACGCAAGGATGTCCTTCGCCTCCCGCTTCGGGTCCACCGAAAAATCCAAGGAATTCAACCGGTACATGGACACAACGATCGCCCCCCTTTTAGGGGAGCGGCTGTCCTTCACCCACACGGGCATGTCAACCCTTTACGTAACCATGGACCGCAACCTCAAAATCAGTCAGGCCCGGAGTTTCGGATCGGCCTTTGTCCTGATTTTCATCATGATGTACTTTGTGTGCAAGAACATTCGCCTGACCGTCCTCAGCATGGTTCCCAACCTGTTTCCCATCCTGGTCACCCTGGGCATCATGGGATGGTTCGGCATTCCCCTTGACGGTTCCACCATCATGATCGCCAGCGTGACCATCGGCATCGCCGTGGACGACACCATCCACTTTATCACCTGGTTCCGGCGAAACGCCCTTTCGGGACTTGATACCCGTGCGGCCGTCATCAAGACCTTCCGGGACACGGGCAAACCCATCGTCATGACCTCCGTGGTTCTTTCCATCGCCTATTTCGTCCTGACCACCGGATCGGTAAAGCCCATTATCGCCTTCGGCGCCCTGGCCGGCATGGCCATGGTTTTCGCCCTTTTGGGAGACCTGTTCATTCTTCCCGCCCTGATCATGATCGTCAAACCCTCGTTCAGAGCCCGCACAAAGAAAACCGAAGCCTCACCTGCCGACGCCTGGCATCCGGCCCTTGCCGAGGAAGCGGAATGATGACCGGTTTTTCAAAACGCCTTGCCCCGGCGGTGATGCTTCTCGGTCTCCTCGTTTCGCCCGCGGTCCGTGCAGGCGACCTTGCATCCGCGCCCCAGGGCTTTGTCGATATCGAAACCCTCTACCAGACAGAAAACGCCCCGTCGGTCCGCAGCGCCCACAAGAAAACCGAACTGCGGGGACACCTCGAGGTCCGATACGGAACGGACACCTTTCACGTGTACCTGGCGCCGGACCTGTACCTTTCCTCGGGCCTCTTCGCCCGAAACCACCGGGACGATCACGCGTACCGCGAAAAAACCGATGTGTCGCGCAACCTGACGGTGACCGGAGACGCCGCCGAGCTTTCGATAAATGAAGGCTATGTCCATTACGAAAACACGGCCTTCCGTCTCCGGGTCGGCAACCAGATCTACGGATGGGGAACGGCGGACGTGCTCAATCCGACGGCCTGCTTCAACCCCCATGACATGCGCGAGTTTTTTTTCAGAGACGAGGATGAAATCAGGGAGGGGGTCTTTTCCCTGTCCGGCATGGTATTTTTCGAACGGTCGACCCTGGAGATGGTCATGGCCCCCGTTCACACCCCCGGCATCCTGCCCGTCCGGGACCGTTACTGGGCCATCGATCTTGACAACTACAGCCTCCCCATCCTCTTCGACGATCCCCAAAAACTTGCCGCCCGTTTTTCGAACATCGGCTGGGGGGCGCGCCTGACCACAACGATTTATGGGGCCGACACGTCCGCCAGCGTTTACCACGGACCTGATCCGGACTTGCAGTTTGTGCCGATGCGGACGGTGATCGGGGAGGACGGGCGTGTCTGTGTTCTGGTCGAGCCCCGCTCCGGCGTGATTTCCCGCCTGGGCGCGGATGTTTCGCGGGCCATAGGCGATCTCGTGATCCAGGCGGAAGCGGCCTTCACCGCCGACAAACCGGCCGTTCTCGACCAGTCGACCCAGGGTTCGGCAAGCGTGACGCTGCCCTACACCATGGACACCTCCCCCTTCATCGCCGTCAGCCTGGGATTCAACTACTTCATTCCCCTTTACAAACTCCTTGACGGCCATGACGGGGACACGGTGCTGACCGTGGAATGGTATCGGGGACGGTACCTTGAAAACGGGTTCGTCCCGCCCATCCTCAGCAACCTGTTGAGCGTGAGGCTCCAGGACAGCTATCTGGACGGACGGGTGTCCCTGTCCCTGTCCGGCCTGTGGGACGTCCGTAAATCCGGCGGCACCCTCTGGCCCAAAGTCACCTACGATTTTCAAAACGGCCTGTCGACCAGCCTCGGATGGATCCGTATCGACGGAGCATCCCGGGCAAGAAACGACACCGCCTCAGTGTTTTACTATTACCGGACCAACGACAGCGTGGTGTGGTCCCTGCGTTATCTCTTTTGATCCCCATGCATCACACGGAGGAATACCCATGAAAAACCGCCTGTTTCCCATCCTGTTCCTGTTTTTTTTCACCACGGCCCCGGCGACGGCCCTCACGGCCAGGGACATCGTCGAAAAAAGCGATAACCTGCCCCGGCCCAAAACCGCCGAAAGCACCGTGACCATGACCATCCATTCCAAGGGCACGTCCACCGAAAAGGCCTTCACCCTGGAATCCATGGAGATGGCCCAAAACGACACAAGAACCCTGCTTTCCTTTACCCGGCCCTCCCGGATCAAACTGCTCACCCACACCCATCCGGACACGGAGGATGACCAGTGGCTGATGATGTCCTCGGGCAAAGTCAAGCGCATCTCCTCCTCGTCCAAGGGAAAATCCTTCGTGAATTCCCATTTCTGCTACGAGGATCTGTCACCCCGCAACATCGACGATTATACCTACACCCGCCTGCCTGACGGTACGGTTCTCGGAGAGCCCTGCTACCGGATCGAGGTTGTGAAAAAAAAGGACGCCCTCGTGTACGACAAACTGATCCTGTGCATACGCACTTCCGATTTTTTCATCCTCCAGGTGGAATTTTTCGCCAAAGGAAAACCCTTCAAACGGCTCGAGATGCATGACGTCCGTCCGGTGGACGGCATCCTCACCGCCCACCGGATGCGCATGATCGAAAAGGACGGCGACGAATGGACCGAACTGGTGCCTGACTCCATCACGTACAACACCGACATGCCGCCCGCCCGCTTCAACAAGGAGGCCCTGCGATAAGTGATCCGCGGGAATCGTTCAGTCACGTTTTGACGGTCCCGTGGGATGTCACAAAAAAGTGGCATTCAGATCCGACAGGTCGGAGCGGATGGCGTCGAAGGCGGCCCGAATCAGGTCCGGCCGACGGGCGAGCCCCTGGGCGTGAAGCATCCGGAACCGGTCGCTCAGGGCGGTCAGTCCCATGTTGGCGGCGGCCCCCTTGAAGCCGTGGGCCAGTCTCAGAATTGTCGAAAAATCAGCGTCGCCGAGGGCTCGGGCCATGGTGTCCAGGGCCTCGGTGATTTCGGCGATCAGCTCCGGGAGGAGCGGCAGGAACCGCGGATCGACGGCCGTTACCCCGGCGGCCGGTTCGCTTGAAGCGGGACGGTCGTCAAAGCCCAGAACCCGGAGCAGGTCCGACCGGCTGAACGGCTTGGGCAGCAGGGCGTCGAACCCGGCCAGGAACCGCCGGCCCGTTTCGTCGGGCCCCTGGGCGGTCAGAGCCGCCACCCTCACCGGCGGGTGCCCCTCACGCCGCTCCCAATCACGAATGTGCCGCAGGGCATCTTCCCCGTCCATCACCGGCATGTGAATGTCCATCAAAACCAGGTCGTATCGTTCTTTTTGAACCATGGAAAGGGCCTCGGCCCCGTTTCGCGCCACATCCAACCGAACCGGCAGGGATTCCAGGAAAAGACGGACCACCTGAACGTTGGTAGCCAGATCCTCGGCCAAAAGAATACGCCGGGCCGCCGCGTTCGGTGACAAGGGCTCCGGCATGGCGGGCAGGGATTCGGCAAAGGCGGACTTGAGCCTGAACCGTTCGGCATGGATCACCGGCACGGCGTCCACGGCCCCGTCCCCGGCCGCGGGCAGGGGCACGGTCATCTCGAAACGGCTGCCCTGCCCCGGCTGCGAGGTCACGCAAAGGGTGCCCCCCATCCGCTCGGCCAGTTTGCGGCTGATGGACAGGCCCAGACCCGTCCCGCCGAACCGCCGTGTGGTCGAGGACTCCGCCTGGGTAAACCGGTCAAAAATCACCGCCATCTGCTCCGCCGTCATGCCGATGCCCGTGTCTTCCACCGCAAGCCGCACGCGATCGTCACCTACAGGAGCACCATAAAGCGTCACGCCCCCCGTTTCCGTGAACCTCACGGCGTTATCCAGAAGGTTCATGATCACCTGGGCCAGTTTGAAGGGATCCCCCTTGACCCGCCGGGGCAGATCGTCCGAGCGGATCAGGGACACGGTCAAGCCTTTTTTCCCGGCTGAAATGCCGACGATGCCCGTAAGATCCTCCATCAGGCGGTGCAGATCGAAGTCAAGAACCTCGAGCGTCACCCGGCCCGCCTCCAGTCGGGAATAATCCAGGATGTCGTTGATGACGGACAACAGAAGGCCGCCGGCACTGGTCAGGATATCCACGCAACGCGCCTGGTGATCCGAAAGGGGCGTTCCCGCGAGAAGCTCGCCCATGCCCAGGACCGCCGTCAAGGGCGACCGGATCTCGTGACTCATTCGGGCCAGAAACTCGCTTTTCGCCCGGGCCGCCGCTTCGGCGCGTTCGTACAGCCGGGCGTTGTTGACGGCCGAAGCGACCCGGGCCACATCGCCCTGAAGCCTGTCCATATCTGCCGCCGAAGCCTCAAACGGCCGGGGATCCGACAGGAACACAATGACTCCGATCACATCCCGGCCGAGTTCCATGGGAAAGATCAGCATGGTCGTAAACGGCACCAGCCCGTGGACGGCCGATTCAAACACCGGCTGCTCCTCATCCGCCCTGCGACACACCGGCTTGCCCGACCGGACGCAGCCCACGGCCCAGGACGAAAGGTCGTCAAGGGACACCGACAGGGCCATCAGACGTCGCGTCCGTTCCGGATCGGCTTCACGGCTGTGAACCGCCGACACCGACAGCCGGTCCATGGGGCCGTCCACCATCAGCATGAGCAGGGTATCCAGGGGAAACCCCGAAGGCAGGTTCCGGGCCAGAACGCCGAGGATGTCGTCCGGATTAAGACTGGCATTGGCATCCCGGATGAACCGGTGGATCCGGGTGATCTCATCCAGGGCCCCTTTGAGATCCCGGGTCCGCCGGTCGATCTCCGTCTCCAGACCTTCGAGCCGCAGGGCGTTTTCGATGCAGGGCCCGAGAATCAGCCCCATCCGGCCGATAAATTCCGTTTCACGGAGCGAATACACGGACCCGTCCTCCTTGCCGTAAAACAGAATCAGCCCGATCAGGGCCGCGTCGGAATGCACCGGCTGAATGACGTCCGCCGTCCGTATCGGATCATCGGGCCCAAGGGTGAGGTTGCCGTCGGCGACCCAGGCCTCAAGGACGGACTGGGTGATCACCCGGCCCCGACTGTCGATGAGGGGACGAAGGGGATGGTCCGACAGGCGCTGCGGAAACAGCCGCCCCATGGGAGAGCCCCCCCCGGCCCTCGCGTCGGGATGGTTTTCCTCGAAGAAACGAAGACCCGATGACCCAGGATCGTCAATGACAACGAGGTACCGGAACACCCCCAGGCCCTGAAAGAGGGGATCGGCCAGAAACCCCACCACATCCGTCAGGGACCGGGCGCGGGACAGCCGATCCGTCAGCCGTTCGTACCAGCGGTCAAGGGCCCTGTCCTGTCGTCTCAGCACCAGGGCCAGAAACCGAACAAGGACCCGTTTGTAAACGGCGAACATCACAAGCCCGAAACCCAGGGCCCACAGGATACTCCCCCGGGACCAGGTTCGAAAATCGTGGCGTCCCGCGAGACCCGCCGCCGGCACCAGAAACCCCAGGATACCGATCAGGTAAACCGACTGGCTCAAAAGAACCCTTACATCCTTCAGATTCTTGCGGAACATGGCATAGCCGAACAGGCTGATGGGAACGAAGGCGAAATTGCCCGCCGGATACAGATCATATCCGTTCATGGCAGGCAGGTTGCCCACGGCGAACAGGCCCAGGGCACCCAGGCCCAGGGCGAAGAGGGTCAGGCGCTGCCGGTCCACGGCTCGGATCTCCCGACGCCTCGCCTCGGCGAACAGGCCCAGGCAGTAGAGAAAATTCAGGACCGAAAGCAGACAGAACAGATCGAACAGGGGGCCCCGCTGGGCGAAAAATCCCCAGGAATAGCGAACCGTGCCGCTCAGGTACCATGGACTCTGGGTCAACGGCGCGAACACGGCGCCCAGGATGTAATAAAAAAGGACCAGGGGCCTTACGTCCGGCCGCTTGCAGACCAGGGACACCAGATGGATGTAAAGGCCCGGCCACATCACCAGAAATGCATGGTTCAGGCGGCTGATCCGAAGGCCGGTTTCGGCATCGGTCACCAGGCTGTTCAGCAGAATATCCGTGCTCAAAAACGCGAAAACCAGGCAGATCAGCCCGAACAGCCGCGACCCCACCAGAGAGGGATCAACCCTCAGGGACAGCACCGAAAAAAACACGCAGACCGACAGGGACAGCAAAAGCGGCAGACCTGCGGGCACAACCCGTGCCGCCGCCATGTCGAGCGGCACGGTCCTTACGGTGATCCCGACCGCCGCAGCCAGCAGGGCATATCCCCCCCAGGTGAGCCCGATGACCACGCCGTGCCAGAGTCTGCGGCGGGAATACAGATTGATCCGGACCACGTCATAACGAAACACCCCATAGGCCAGGATCATCACGGGGAGTCCCATGAACGACCCGAAGGGAAACACATCATACCCGATCATGGCCGGAAGGTTCGACAGGCCGCAGGCGGCCATGGCCAGCCCTCCCGCCAGAACGACGGCGTTTCGCCCGCGCCGTCCGTCTCCGGCCCGTGAAGGCATGCGCCTGAGGTTGCGGATCAGGATGACGCATCCGGACAACACCGTCGACAGGGCAAGCACGATCAGAACATCGAACAGGATTCCCCGTGAGGCGGCCATGCCCCAGGGATAGACCGTCACACCCGTCAGGTAGAGATGTGAGCGGGTGAGGGGCAGATAGATCAGGCTGATGGCGTAAGCCAGGCGGACCAGACGCCGCGACGATCCGGTAAACGAATGGAACAGATGGGTACACAGCCCCACCTGCATCACCAGAAACCCGTGATCCAGACGGATAAGCCAGAGGGCCGTCTTCGGGTCCCGGAGGATGAACCGGAAGACCAGATCAAGACACATCAGCCCCCACAGGGCACAGACGCCCCCGAACACCAGGGTCTGGACCCTCCGGCTGCCCTGGCGGAAACAGAAACTCGCCAATCCCAGGCAGACCAGCGTGGAAACCAAGGCCGGAATCCCCGTGGGCAACAGCCGGTCAAGCGCATGGGGATGAAAGAGCGACCCCCGGAACAGGAAAAAAAACAAAAGGCCCAGACAGGGGGGAAGCCAGACCAGGACGGCCAGGGCGGACGGAATCACGGTGAACAGGATGCGGTCCAACCTTCCACGGTTTGCGGTGATACCGGCCATCAGGATTTCCAGTTCAAATTTTTCAACCGCTTGTTGAGGGCCGGCTGGGAAATGCCCAGCATGGCCGCCGCCGGGGTCTGCCGTCCCCCCGATCGTTTCATGGCCTCGATCACCAGCAGGTCGGTGGCCTCCCTTATGGTGGGCAGCACCTCGGGAAACTGAAGCCGGTCGCGACGCTTCGCACCGCGACCGGGCCCGGACGCATCGAGATACCGGCTGAAATGGCGCACCTCCAGCCGTGAACCGCCGCTTCGGCTGACGGCATCGAAGGCCATGGCCTGAAGTTCTCGGACATT
The DNA here is from genome assembly GCF_054657895.1 of Desulfatiferula olefinivorans. NCBI lineage: Bacteria > Pseudomonadati > Thermodesulfobacteriota > Desulfobacteria > Desulfobacterales > Desulfobacteraceae > Desulfatiferula > Desulfatiferula olefinivorans. The sequence continues at coordinate 58,661 of NZ_BAAHXV010000028.1, forward strand.
GCCCGGAAACGGGTAGGTATCAAGGCGCGTGAGCACCTCAGGTGAGACCGGCGGCCGGGCCGCATTCAGCCGATCACAGGCCTCGTCGATGAAATAATCAAGCAGGAGGGGAATGTCCCCCCGGCGCCGGGACAGGGGCGGCAGGTGAATGTGATGGGTGTTGAGCCTATAAATCAGATCCTTTCTGAACCGCCCTTCGGCATGACGGGCCCACAGATCCTCGTTGGTGGCCACGATGATCCGGGCCGTGCTCTGCCGGGGCGTGTCCATGCCAAGGGGCAGGTAATCCCGTTCCTGAAGCAGGCGGAGCAGTTTCACCTGGGACGGTCCGGACAGATCTCCGATTTCATCGAGAAACAAGGTACCGTGTGCCGCGGTTTCCACCAATCCGTTCCGGGCTTTGTCGGCCCCTGTAAAGGCGCCGGACACATGGCCGAAAAGGGTGTCGGAAAACACGGCATCGTCCAGCCCGGCCACGTTCACCGCAACGAGTTTTCCCGTACGACCGCTCAGATGATGGATGGCCCGGCAGACCAGTTCCTTGCCCACCCCGGTTTCGCCGGTGATCAAAACCGGTTCCGGAGATTCGGCCACGGCTTCGATGTAATGAAAGATCCGGACCATATCCGGGTCATGGGTCAGAATCGAGGCAAACGCCTGGGGATGTTTCAGGTCCCCTTTGGTGAGTACCGGGTTTTTCAGCTCCCTGTTTTCCCTGGCAAGGTTCCGGAAGGAAAGGGCCCGCTCGACAGTGATCCGGAACAGATCCCGGTCCACCGGCTTGGTGATGAAGTCGAAGGCGCCTTCGCGCATGCATGCCACGGCGGTCTTCACATCGCTCACATCCGTCACGATGATCACCGGCACGTCGGGAAAGGCCTGACGGATCTTCGGCAACAGGGTGATGCCGTCCGGATCGGGCATGCGCAGGTCGAGAAGGAGGATTTCCGCCGGATTGCGATCCAGGCAGTCCATCAGGGCGGAGCTGTCCTGGCAGGTGACAATGTGATTATGGCCCGCCTCCTCGAGGCAGCTGCCGATAAACAACAGGTTGGTTCGGATATCGTCGGCCACGACGATGGGGCGCCTGGGGCTCTTCATGGGTTCTCCCGAAATCATCTATGATTTTTCCAATAAACGATAACTCTGGTTATAGTCCGGATATCCTGCTGTTTTTAAAGACGATGCGGCCTTACAACCGGATTTCGGACCGGATTTATAACTTCCGTGATAAAAAGTACTCCCCGCCGAAAAAGAAATTGCAAATATAATCGACAGGTTGAATGCCTACCCCCACGCGGCACACCCTTTGCTATAATTGAATTTGAAAATGTATACAATGTTTTTCTTATCCAACGCCGTTAGGCCCCTACTGCCCGAAGGAGACACCCGATGTTCCGAAAAACCTTACCCGCTCTCATCGTCCTGTTCCTTGTCATATCCGTCGCCTCCGTCGAGGCCGGTCCCAAAAGCCGGACCTGGACCCGTTACCCCATCGTCCTTGTTCCCGGCGTCTTTGATTTTCACAACGTCTTCGGAATGGGGATCGATTATTTTTACGGTATCGAAAAGGCCATCGAGGAGTCGTCTTACAGCCCCAACCTGTTCACCCACAGGCCCTTTCACCAGAAAACCCATGTCATCGTCCTGAACCCCTGGCAGAACACCACCGACCGGGCCATGGACCTGAAAGCCAAGCTGACGGAGCTGATGACGAAAAACAGGTATGAAAAGGTCAATCTGATCGCCCACAGCCACGGCGCCACCACGGCCAGGCAGGCCGTGGCCATGATGGCCACAGAGGCCAAAGAGGCCTCGGCCGTCAACCCCATCGCGTCGCTGACCACCATCGCCGGTCCTCACCGGGGCACCCCGGTGGCCGATTTCTACACCGACAACCCCACCGGTTTTTTCAATCAGCTGATGACCCTGGGCCTGGATCTCTCGGGAAATTTCATGGCCCTGATCTCCACCGGCATGATGGCCTACCTGGGGGACCAGCGGTCTGCGGACGTGTTCCAGGATTTTTCCCAAAACGCCATTGCGGCCTTCAACGAGGCTTTTCCCTCCGCCGGGCTGCCCGAATCCCACGGGCCCTACGGTGAAGATGCGGCGTCCCACGGGGCCCCGGCCGGCGACGGCCTGGGCCGGGCCATGAGTCCCGACGACCCCGAAGCCGTTTTATATTATTCCTGGACAGGCAATGTCGGTACCGAATGGGGCACGGCCTGGGATCCGGCGGACCTGGCCATGCTGGTGACCCGGGAGATGAATGCGTCCCAGGGATTTAAAAACGATGCCGACGGCTTCATCCCCGTGACCAGCGCGCGGTTCGGCACGGTCATCTGCGAATCGTTCTACTGGAACCACATCGATGAAATCAACCAGACCCTGGGCCTGATCCATCCCGACGCCGAAGATCCCCGGACGATTTTCCGGCTTCATGCCCAGCGCCTTCAACAGGCCGGCCGATGACCGCAGCCCGGAGGCGGCAAGGCCCGTCTCCGGTTTCCATAAAACCCGATGATAGAATAAATGGTATGATGACCCAGCGCACCCTGATCCGTCTTGCCGTCCTTGGCGCCATCCTGGCCTGCGGCCTTGTGATGACCGTTTTTCCGGTATCGACACCGACGCCGATGCCCGAACCCGAAACCGCCCTTCGTCTACCCATGCCCCATGGGCCGGCGGTCCCATCGGACCCGTCGCCTTCCGGCCCCCCTGGGCCCGGTGACGGGGTTCCGTCGCACGTCTCTCCACCGCCTGAGCCCGTGGTTCTTGAATCGGTTGCGGACTACAACGCCCTGTCTGCCTACGGCCCCCTGCCCGACCATCTGTCCGACGTGGGGTTCGACGGCGCCCTGACCGTGGACGCCGGGGGCCGGTTGATCGTCGACCGGGATACCCGTCGCCTCTTCGATTTCTTCCTCGCCGCCGTGCGGCTGGAAGGACCGGACCTCTGCGCCGCCAGGATCGAGGAGTACATCGATCTGACGCTTCCTCCGGAGGCGAAAGACCAGGCCCGGCAGGTCTGGCAGGCGTACCGGGCCTACAGGGAGGGACTGAGGGCCCTTCACCGGGAAAGCGGGGACCAACAAGGCGGGCTTCTCACCGTCGCCGACCGCGTGAAACAGCGTATCGAACAACGCCGGGACCTTCGGCGGCGATGCATGCCCCCGGACATGATCCGGGCCTTTTTCGAAACGGAAGAACAAGACGAAGACCGCATCATGTCCCGTACGGCGCACGCCACCGCAGACGCCTTGTCCGAAACGTCCCCTGCCCCTCCACACGGTCAGGAGGAAACATGATGGCGTC